>DASUUX010000054.1:0-8754 GCA_036373855.1 Nitrososphaera sp. | reverse complement strand
AATAAATACGGCCAAGGGAGTAAAAGTATAGTTAGTTGCAAAAGTCGCTTTCATAAAATGGGAAGAAGAACTGCTACATTGGATGGTTATTTTATTAAAAAATCCCTTTAAAGTTGATAACAATTTGCACTCGTACAACCGATTCTCTTTCTACCTTCCTCTCCCTATCAAGGGAATTCTCTTATCTATTGTATTCGTGCTTTGGCAATGAGAGAATATATTTGGGCTTTCTTATTTGAAGAAGCTGAAAAGTGAGAGCAAGTAGGCAAGTGCTGGATGTCACATAACTGGCAGCAGTAAAAAAAGGAAGTGCGACGAGTGGGCTTGATTGCACTGCTGCTGCTGCTGCGCTGATGATAGTCCTTGCCATCCCTCACCTACTATTACCTATCTCTAACCCTTATAGTAGGAACGGCACAGCAGCCCAAGCCCGCTTACTTTTCTTCCTCTGCTTCTTCTTGTTGTTGCTGCTGTAATCGCTTTAACTTGAGCATATGAATCTTGTAAAAGACTTCATTTGCTGCTCTTAACTCATAGTAACATTCACTTTTCGTCATGGAATGGGAGAGTTCAGTACCGTCTTTTGCGTCCACAATCACATATCTAGTACTGATAGTACTAGTAGTACCTTGTCTATTATTATCTCCTGCTGGCGTGTATTTTTTTAATATTCCCAGCTGTAAACCAGTGTAGTCCTTTAAGCGATTTAACTCCGTCTGCAGCTGCTCATCAGAAATAATTCTCTGATTGAAAGAAGCCATCACTAAGCTCTCTCCAGCTCCTTCTTTTCTCTTTCCTATTCGCGATACCACATTCTGGACAATCGCTAGTCATTTCTTCTTATTTTGCAATTCCTGCTTTAACGACTGCACTTCTAAATGAGAGTGTCAATTCTTCTTTCTAAGATACTCACGACTTCTGCAAGGGTGGCTATTTGATGACTCTCTAATGATAATGTCGTCGTTGGTGTTGGCGTTGTTATCGTTGTCGTAGGTTACTGCTCCTGCTGTCGTGGTTGTGGTTGCTGCTGCTCTTCTTCTTCCTCATCATCGTCATCATCTGAATCATCGATAAGCTGCTGTCATTGCTTCTCTCGCTGTTGTTACTCTCGCTTCCATAGTTGTTCCAGTGTCTCCTCTTTCTCTACCCCGTGCACGATTTTGCTATGAAGGTTGAAGAGTCTCACTGCCATCTGGGTAGAGGCTACTTTTGTGGCCACGCGTGAATCTCTCTCCCTGGCCTCTGACGTACATACGATAAAGCCATTTGCAGTATGACTGATTGATTGAGTCACAGGCTTTCTTAAATACCTGCTTTAGTTTATCAATTTTTGACTAGTGCGAGAACACGAAATGCATCATCATCAGCAACAGGAAGAACAAGAAGTATTAGTAGCACCAAATGATTCTCCTACAAAGAAGAACGGAAATCTAAAGGCACTGATAATAGGCATCAGCAAGTATGATCATAACAACAAATTTCCAGATTTGGACTTTTGCGAAAATGATGCCAATGAGGTATACAACATTTTGAAAGCTCAAGGGTACGACATTCCTGAAAATGCATTGCTAGTTGGAAGAGTAGAATGGTCAAAGATGAGAGATGAAATAATTGACTTCTTTACCGATTCAACAGTAAAGCCAGATGACACATTATTCTTTTATTTCTCAGGTCATGGATACCTTGACAAGAATACAAGCCGCACATACCTTTCGACGTCTGAAATAGATCCCAAACGTCCAGAAAGGAGAGGGATTCCATTTGATGAATTGGCAACTTACGTTAATCTTTGTAACTCTGAAAGAATTACAACAGTTCTTGACTGCTGCTATAGCGGTACACTAGAGATAAGTAGTAGAGGAAGAAAAGGAGGAGAAGAAGAATCCGCGAAAGCACAAGAAGGTGAAGAAATGGCAGATAGTGCTAATACTAACATGAGAAAAGCAGTAGAGCGCCTTATCAAATCAGATCAGGGAAAATGCATTTTAGCTTCATCACTTGAACAAAGATCGTTTAAGATGAAAGATCAGCCGTACAGCCTATTTACCTACTTTTTGGTTCAAGGCCTAAGAGGTGCTAACGGTGATTCCGTTGACATAAACGGTCACGTTACACTAGAATTATTGAGCAGCTATGTAAACAAGAAAATCATTGAGCTTCCTAAAATTAAACAAAAACCAATAAGGAAGATAGAAGTTGCAGGTCAAATCATTCTTGCTCATTATCCAGATTTAACAAATAAACTGCAGCAACTCTCAAAACGGGATTATCTATTACAATTACTCAAAGATGCGAAAATAGATGAGTTTAATGCAATTCGTAGAAAGGATAACTATTCAAAATTGGATTTCTACAAGGTAAATCTTAGTTTTAGAGATCTTTCTCATGCAGATTTGAGAAACTCAAACTTAAACTTGGCAAGTCTAGGAGAATCTTCATTACAACACGCGACATTTGAAGAAACAAGTCTTTTAGGAGCGCACCTTGAAGGTGCTGATGTTTCAAAGGCAAATGTTTCAAAGGCTGATCTTTTAGAGGCAGAAGTTTCAAAGGCTGATCTTTCAAAGGCTGATCTTTCATTTGCTAACCTTTCAAAGGCTGATCTTTTAGAGGCTAACCTTTCAAAGGCTGATCTTTTAGAGGCTGATGTTTCAAAGGCTGACCTTGAAGGTGCTAACCTTTCATATGCTAACCTTTCATATGCTAACCTTTCATATGCTGATCTTTTAGAGGGTGATCTTTCATATGCTAACCTTTCATATGCTAACCTTTCATATGCTAACCTTTCATATGCTAACCTTTCATATGCTAACCTTTCATATGCTGATCTCTCAAATGCAAACCTAGCTTCTTCAATAATAATAGAAGTGAAATTTCTTGTAAAGAACAATAAAAAACATTATCCGCGATCTAAAAATGCTAGGTTCGATGATTCCACAATCATCGATGATGAAGAGTTGTGGAGGCACCTGTGTAATAACAACGCCAAAAATGTACCACCTGCTGTAAGAGATAAAAAAGAACTAAGAGAGAAATTAGAAGAAAGAGACTTTGATGAAGAAACTATTGAGCGGTATTTGTCAATGTCTTCCTTGGCAGACTCCTCTAGATAATAGCAAGACGGGGAGTATTTTTGCTGATCGCGAGAACAATTAGTGTCACAGTAAGCGGCCTTGAAATGGCCGCTGCTACTTTTTATCAGGTAACTAAGTAGTAGTACTACCATCATCTCTAAGATAAAGTTCTGGTCAGTCTCAAAGACAAATTTTGGGACTAAGACAAGCTTCTTGGCTTCATCAATGTGGTTTTTCTTCAGAGATTGTGGATTTCTTACAGGGAAGAGTTAGTACTTCAGTTTTCAGCCGCCATTATCTAACTCCTCAAAATGACTTGAAAGATAAAGTACTAGATGCAGTCACCAAATTGCAAAAAGAGATTGAAAGTTAGCTAACTGTCTAGTCAGTAGCTAGCCTTGCAGCATGGATTTTTAAAAACCTTTTAAGGGCATCAATGACAATCAGAGCGGCGAGAGTCTCTTTCAAATCCATTCGATGTCCTCTTTCAATAACAGCAGCCAAGACTGGATGCTTAGGCTTTAACTCCTTAACGATGTGCTCTGCCATTTCATCAGTAAGAGCATTTCCTCGTGCTTCGCGCATGGCGTGAACCTTCAGTAAGGCTTCTAATGCGTCAATCACAAGAATGGCATTTACTGTCTCCTTAAGGTCCATCTCATGTATTGTCTCAGCTACTTGGGCAAGTTCTGGGTGGATAGGTTTCAACTCTTTAATTTTTTCTTCTACCATTTCATTGGTAATTGTTTTCTCAACTATAAGCATTGTAATTTTAGCTTGGCATGCTAGATTAAAAATATTCCGCAACCTTAAATCCTGTCGAAGAGGCATATCTTTCAGGCAGCAGAGAGTTTACGAAGGCTCAACAGCGTTATATCAAATGTAGATTGCGAAAGAAGCTTAGACTTATGGACGAACAAAGCTGCAACGCTGCAGCCAGGCTGCAACGCCTTGATACCTTGGTAGCTCAGCCTGAACATAGAGCTAGACAGCGATATCATCCAGCGTTTGATAAAGCACTACAAAGCGACTGCTCAAGAGAAATAGGCTATCGGAGCTATTAACCCCTGCAAATTCTCTCACCGTTGCCCAAGACAACGATACCATCTAAGTGGTTAAAACCGACTAATTACATGGTAAGCGGAAGATTTGAACGGTCTGATGAGTCTAGCCTGGTTAGGATACCGCCGCCGACATGGGTTAATGAGAGAGAAAGGGAAAAAGAGAAGTGGTGGGCCGGGCAAGATTTGAACTCGCGGTCCCCGCCATGTCAAGGCGGTATCCTAACCAGGCTAGACCACCGGCCCGATATACAATGAAAAAATTTGTTGCCCAAATATATGTTGTAGATCGCCTTTGACGTGGAAACTAATTCTTTATCTTAGTTCTACAAGGCTGACATTATGGCACCTAGTGAAATTAACTAATGAAGGCATACTGTGAGCCAATCGCAAACTATGAGGAAATGCTGCAGATGCTAGAGTGGAATTCGGTAGTATTCAGTGAGAAAATAACGATCACCAAGAAGCACCGGGGCTACACATCAACAACAACATCATCGATGAGACAAAAAAGAAAGATCATTGTGAATATGGCTAGCGGTCCATTACGAAAGGAGATAAGGTTAAGAGCCACTATAATGGCGTTTATTCTATATTTGGACGGCGAATCCTTTCGGATAATCCAAGGTGACGCTCACCAAATAATCAAGCGCCTAACAGGCATGAAATTTCGTGCAGTCATAACTTCTCCTCCATATTATCACCACCGGCATTACGGAGCTGACAATCACGAAATCGGCAGGGAGCAGACGGCGGAAGAATATCTCCATTCGCTGACGCAGGTATTTGCTGCATGCAGGGATCTGCTTACAGAGGACGGCAGCCTCTGGATAATAATAGGTGACGCACGCAGGCAGCATGAAAAGCTGCGGCTACCCCATCGTCTTGCAGATAGACTCGTTCAATGTGGGTATGTCTTTCGTGAGGACATCATCTGGTACAAGAAAAACAACATCAGCAGCAGCGCCCGAAACAACTTTTCGCAGGCTTATGAATATATCCTGTTCTTTTCAAAGAACCAGCACTCCTATGCAAACCTTGATGCAGTAAGGGTACAGGGCAACGAGGCAACTGAAGGTCGTAACAAGGAGCCGCCTGCCAATATGGTTCAGCATGTACCTAAGGATCCAGACAGAAACGAGATCATGCGGATAGCCAACATCATTCATAATGCGTCACCTCTGACTCCGCTTTCGCAGCTTCCAAGGACATCAGAGATAGCCAGAGCATACGGATACGATCCGGAAAAGTTTTGCCCAACCTGCTATCGCAAGTTCAAACGTCATGCGACGCGCCGAAGGATAGGAGATCATAGACACTACCCAATATTCGCTGTTTGCAACCCTCGTGGCAAGAACCCATCAAATGTATGGGAGATTCCCACAAGAGCGCACTACGGGAACGAACACTTTGCAATATTTCCTGAAGAGTTGGTCAACATCATTGTCCGGTTCGCAACTGAGATAGACGATTATGTGCTTGATCCATTTGCCGGCAGGGGCACGACCGGCATAGTAGCGACATCGCTTGGCCGCAAGTTTCTGGGAATCGACCTCTACAAAGAAAATGTGGACAGGGCAAACAGCAATATCATCAGAGGGTACAACCTACAATCTAATTTGATGCGATTTGCACCCAATAAGCAGCATTGATGTGTGACGCAGATTTGACTGGCACCGGGAAAGAAGGTTGCGCGACACAATCTTTTCAGGGGAGGGGATCAGCCGCTCTCCATCGAGAATGAATTACGAAACTATACGGCGTTTTGCTCAGGATTTTAGTTGCAGCGTATCTACCATATCCCTTTTTGAGCTAGCATGGCTGATGAATTTTTTAATGAAGACAGAGTGGCTATAGAAAACTCTGAACAGAATTTTTTGTACAATGAGCGAGCTTTTGATTGCAATTCTGGACCGTGATAAGACAGACAGAAAGATAAAATCAAAATATTGCGTGCTCATACAAGCTTGGACGAATAACCAAGTCCGCGGGTCTGCATCCAATATATATACATAAAACACAACCAGACCGGCTTTGTGCCTGTTTTCTTGCTGACAGTGATTGAGAGAATGGTGTTTGGTTGCTTGCTCTTTCTCTCTGTACTGTGCAAACTAGGACATTTCAAGTAAGGCAAGGGCTGAAGGATTACGCAGCGCTGAGTCAGCGTGAAGACAATATATAATCGAATATTAAACGATAATAATTAACCGGCGGGCAAAAAGGTTGAAGTTTGAACGTACCGCCAGCGGGCGGGAAAACTGTGATTGCTGCATGGGTAGCAGCGGCTGTTTGTTTTTTAGCATGCAGTATCACAATTTAGCACGGTACCTTTTTATCACACTTGCTTTTGCAGGGCTCCTTTCGACTGGATGGTTTGGAATACCTCTTATCCCGCAGTACCTTGTCTACAATGAAGTAGATATACTGGCCGGCATTTTCACCTTATTTAGCTCTCTTGGCACCATCTGGGGCGTGATGGCGTATCGAGAATTTACGAAGTCTATCGAGACGGTGATAGAGGCAAGGATGGCTGCCCGCAGGTTAGATCCCATGATAGGTGAATATGAATACAAATCCTACAATCCAATCACAAAGGACTACGAGTCAGGCTTTGTTCCTTCCGGTCCAGTTGATTTCTGGGACAAAGAAACACAGGTGCCTGCGTGGATGGACAAGGGGAAGTACTGGCACATATTATTAAGCCTCAAAGGTGGAAGCAGAGGCGTCAAACTCAATGTGGTCAAGGACAGCGACTTGCCGTTTCATAGTGGCACAAGAAATGTCGCGGTGACTGCAAGAAAGGCTGTAGGTGAAGAAAAGAGATCGCGCCGCCAAGTCTACATTGTCAAGATCCCACAGTGGCTTGTGATGAACACAGAGCGCAAGCGGTTTGCTGACATCACTGCGGGTGAAGACTTGGGTGAGCTTGTAGCCGATGTAAACAAGAAGATTGTAGTAGCATCTGACGAGGTAGCCGAGTGGGAGAGTCAGAGGATTAGGTACCCTTGGAAAGGGATGACCTTTGCCATATACCTCAACAAGAGCCTGCCACTGAGGATCGTTTACCGTCAGGTAGTAAGGATCTTCCCTGGAGCAAAAAAGCGCACGATCGACGAGACGAATGCCAACCTTGCAAATGCCAAGGATGAAGAGATCATAGTATCGCTGTTTGAGCTTGCGTCAGAAAAAGGCATACCTGAGAACAGAATCTACATGCTGCGCATTCTACTAAGGTTTCTCAAGAATGCATACTCCCGACTTGGGCTTGGCGAAGGGGCAAGCGAGTACCACAGTTTCCACCATTCTCTTGAAGTCTCGTACATGGCTCTTCACATGATCCCAAAGGAGTTTAAAGAGGTTAAGTTTGGATGGAAGGATTATGAGCTTACACTTGTTGCAGGGCTGCTACATGACTACGATCCAGTACAACCACTTGTTTCCAGCGACGGACCTAAAGGCCCAAGTGTGAACAGGACGATGCAAGAGCTTTCAAGGAATAGAATTCTTGATGCTTACTTTACAATGAGCAGAGACGAATTTGAAAATTATTTCCGGGAATTCAAAACGGCGCTATCGCCGCCTACAGAGTTTGCCACGACACACCCAGAATACATCAAGACAGATTGGAGCCCTATTGAAAGCCTGATAGTCGAATCGATCATCTGGAGGACGGATTTTCCATTCTTCAAACAAGAGCTAGCACAGGAAATGTTTGCGCAAACACTTGACAAATTGGCTGGCAGAGGCGAAAACACAAAAAAGGTAAAGTTGCTTGCAGAGATGCTCTGGCTTGCCGACCTTGCAGTGACGTATATGAGCTCGGACCCCGTAAGGGCCTGGGACAGGGTTACAAACCTTTACGAAGAGCTGAATCTGCCTAAACTCGAGGCGGTCGCAAGGACTGACGCGTTCTTTACAGATTTTTCAGAAAATGAAACCTTTAGGCAGATAATCAACATGAAGCACTTTCCATACATATTCCGCCAGCGGTGGGGTCTCATATACCAGTTCTTCCATGAAGGCAACCCCTCGACGCAGCTTAACAGGACGATAACCACTGCAAGAAGGATGTACGCCAAAGTCAATATAGAAATAGGCCTGAGGCGGGGCGAAATGCTGCAAGCAATGGCAGTGGAGAATTATTTTGAGTATTTCATAGGCATAGGGAAGGACCAAAATGAGGTCTTCAAGGCAAAGACTAGGCTTGCAGAGTTGGATCCGCAGAATGCCTCTGCGTTCTGGGGGGACACTGAAAAATTGCTCCCCGCAATATCCGACAGATCGATAGACAACTTTTTTATCGTGTTGCCGGAGAATTATGTGCCGGTAAAGACGATTGAAAGCAAAAGCTCATTCCGAGCAATGCTTGCGATAATATCAAAGAAACTCGTCCACGGCGGCAGGGTCCGGATTTTGACCGATCTAGAAAAGGACGGTGAGCTTTTTACGGAGCTGGTGTTGACTGCAGGCGAAGCTGATTTCCAACCGATTTCAAACGTAGGGAAGGCATATTTTCCAAATGATTGGCGTGACCCAGAGTTCCGACCCAATAGGAAACCTCAGACCGTTGTGCTTGCACCGAAATAGACGAATGTTTTAAATTGGCGCTGCAAAGGTTC
>DASUUX010000053.1:0-30998 GCA_036373855.1 Nitrososphaera sp. | reverse complement strand
AGGACCGGTTCCAGAGGTTGCAGTGTGCAAAACTGTGTCTTGGTTGACCACTGTGACATCAGTGCCTGCACTTACTGTAAGCTCATCTGGGTCATAATCAGGACTGCCTTGTATGGAAGAGCCTTCAAGGATGTTTATTGTAGATCCTCCAGCAGCAGCACCACCACCACCATCACCGCCAGCACCTGTTGTTTCCCCTTGTGTTTGATTGCCGCCACCCGCTGTTGTTTGATTGCCGCCACCCGCTGTTTGGACAGCTTCACCAGTATTGCCGGCCTCATTTCCGCCCGAGGTTGGAGAAAGAGGCTGATAGTATGGCGAATCAATCCTTTCGTCAGGGATTGCAGCTGTAAAGTAGCTGTAGGTGATATAGCCGGTAATCGCACCCAGTACAAGAATTACAGGAAAAGCGATTTTTCCGGGTTTACCCATAACCGCTAAACGCTAGTCAGTACTCCTTAATAACTTCTTCTGGATCAGGACTATATTTCAGATGTCATGCATCTCTTAGACATGGTACAACAAAAAATGGTCACCTGCAAGAGCTGCCATAGAAAATTTCTCATACCTGCAGTTGACACCAGCAGGCAGGAGATATCACGTGACATGGTTAGAGCGACTTTTGCCCTCATCTGTCCGTTTTGCATGACACACGCCATCTATACTGCATATGACTTGGAATAACCTTTTATCTGGGCCTAAAAAGACACAGACTGTGTGTGCAGATGGGTGGTAACAACAATAACCCTTCTATGTCTTGCACACTGTGCGGCAGCAGACTTACTTTTCGTTATGGACCGATGCTTGAATGGAATATCTCTGGCTTAATATGTGGCCAGTGTTATAACAAGAAGTTGTTTGAGTATTACATTGCCCCTTACAAGAAAACGTCACAAAAGAGTAGCAAAGACTAAATACTAACTTTTGCTTCCATCAGATATATGCCAACTGGATATATTCTAGTGAACTGCACGCTCGGCTCAGAGGAAAAGATAATTAATGAAATTGCTAAGCTGCCCGACGCCAAAGAAGTGCGGGGTACATATGGCGTTCATGACATATTTGTCAAGGTCAAGTCAGAGAACACCGAGTCAATGAACCACACAATTACAAGCAAGATACGCAAGATTCCCGGCATTACGTCAACTGTAACGCTTGTTGTCATTGAAGAGCAGGGTGGCAAGGGCTAGATTAGACCATCTCTTTCTTCCTGTCTTCTGACCTTATTCTCTTTATTTCATAAAAGATCATCCCCGAGCTTGCCGCAACTATTGTCCAGCCAGCAGTTCCAATTGCAGCATAATTAGAATAATCTTCAGACAAGAGTGCGATGCCCGTAATTGCAATTCCTACAAACCAGATTGTGACCAGAATATAAATCTGCATTGCCTTTAGCCTCTTATATCCTCATCAAAGCCAAAAAAATGTCTGAGCGTCTTGCCACATATAGTGCAGTTGCAGAATTCGATAAATTGGAATTCCTCATACTTACGGTAGACAAATGACTCTTTGTGATTGCAGAACATTTGTCGCAGGGCTCGGAGCATATGTGCTATTGGTAAGCAGGCTAAGTTTATTATTACTATTTCGTTGATATATGGGACTTCATTATTCAACATGCTTGTTGGGCCCGTAGCGTAGTCAGGATATCGCGGCGGTCTTCGGAACCTTCGCTTTGAAACGGCGGGGGTAAAGACAACCGCAGGCCTTGGGTTCGAATCCCAACGGGCCCGCCATCTTTCTTCTTTCTCATTATTATCGTCATTATTATCTAGCGAATCCCGCTCTTCTAAGTCAAGCGCAATTCTAAACGATGGTTTTGTTCGACCCATTTATTACTTCGATGAAGAAGAAGGAGAAGAAGCAATCTAGCTAACCGCTAGTGACTAATAGAACCATATGGCTTAATAATTGTCAAAATCTTATTGCGAATTATTGATTCTGCGTCAGATTCTTTATCAAATGATATGATTAAAATAGACTGGCCTTCTTGCCCTACAGGAATTGTTGCTCGCTTTACTTTTTCATAAGTCGCAACTACATAGAGAGTCTTGCCTAGTTTTTCTTCGAGGGCTCGTCTACTTTCCACTCTCCAAACTGAATATTTGGTAGACGATGCTGTTTCCTCTTGAGTCAATAGGGGTATCAAATTGGCTCGGTACTTCATCGCTAATATGGCCCCGGTTAAGGTTGCAATGCCTACAAATCTAATAGATTCATCCACGCCCAATATTAACTGACAAAATTCTTCAAAGATTGTAGGTGGAGAGCTCGATGAAGATGCCATTGGTGCATAGAGCCTAATATTATGTAGACGGAGTAACTATTTTTATTTTACGGTTGTTGCGGCTGCTGTTGCTGTTCTTCATCAATGGCTGTTGTTGTATTGGTGTCAGCAGCAGTAGTAGCATTTGTCATCGTTGTTGTTGTATTCATTAGAGGAGGTTCTTTCATACTGTAGTGGTAGTGGGTGGTGGCAATGGTATCCCGCTCTCCCACTCCCACATCGTGACCAAGCGATTTCCGTCCGCACGGAATTCCTCTTGACCTGCAAGAATCATACCATCAAGTGGTGCTAACATACCTGTCGAATTTGTATGGACTACGGCTATTGCGATGCCCTTGCCGGTGCCATCTTGCATGTTAAACCGTGATATTTCATACAACGTTGCAGTTGCATTCTCGCTTCCATCTTCTGTGATTACGATTTGTTTTCCAGCTGCAGTGGCTTCAGTGCCTTCCATTGATACTATTAGGCTTCCGCTGCTAGTAGTTCTGATAGTTTCTGAGCCATTTGCCAAAGTCAGCGTTCCATTTCCCGAGACGGTTGACAGCGTATGGGTCTGGTTTATTGGAGTCTCGCTTACGCCTCTTACCTGGTCTTGGTAGACAGGTTGCGGCTAGCTCTATTTCAGATGTTGTTGTTGTGATGGTGGTGATGGCGTTGTTGGGAGTTGGGATGATTCATTCATTTACTTTATGCGGCTTCTTTTGTGGGATCGTCTATTGTAAAGACCCAGAAGATGATGATCATCATATCCTGGTATCATTCATGTTAATGGTGTTGTAATAGCACCTGCAGTTGTTATTGTGACGCTGCTGCTCGCTCAGTGGCAGAGATGCATAACTTTAGGAAGAAGTACTTTTAGCAGCTTCAAGCAACTTTAAATTTACTTTGTTAATCAGAGATTCCATGCTTAATGGCTTTACTACAAACTCATCTGCGCCATAATCCATTATTCTTATCTTATTCTCTGATAGACTTTTGTCTGCCAAAACAAAGACCTTCACATTCTTGTTTAACCTTTTTACATTTAGGATAAGCATAACACTTCTATCAGATGCTATCTTTCCATCAACTGTAATTGCATCGATTGTATCGCCTAGTTCTGCTAATTTTTCAATACATTCTTGCGCGGATAATGCTTGATGGGTTTCATAGCCGTCTAACTTGAAGTAATTGCGAATAAACGAGTTAAGTTCAGCGTCATCATCACAAACTATTACATGCGGTGTCTTATCTTGCATTTATAATATCATCTAGCAACACACCCCCCTATTATCTTCTGTGCTATCAATAGGTTATTGTACATGACTTTTCTGTGACTTGGAATAAAATAACCCCTGCTTACCAAATGCATGGAGGTTTTCAGACGACAGGGAGCCGAAACTTGACGAAGTTCAAAAGATAATTTACACAATCCTTAATATGCACTTTCTTTATGACTTGCAATGCTATGGCGAAGGCAGTGAAAAAGAAGACAGCAAAACCAAAGATCAGCGCAATCCCAAAAGGCTATCACTCCGTTACTCCAGTTCTCATAGTCAAAAGAGCAGAACAGGCGATCGAGTTTTACAAAAAGGCTTTTGGCGCCAAAGAGCTCCACCGTACATACGTGCCAGGCGGTAACATAATAATGCACGCTGAGGTTCAGATTGGCGACTCTCGTATCATGCTAAACGACGAGTTTCCAGAGATGAACTGCAAGTCTCCTCAGTCCGTGGGAGGAGCGAGCACTGCATTATACGTCTATGTCAAAGATGTCCAAAAGATATTCACCCAGGCTGCGGCTGCAGGTGCAACCGTTACAATGCCAGTAATGGACGCATTCTGGGGTGACACGACTGGGCAATTGATTGACCCTTATGGACACGTCTGGTCGTTTGCAACCCGCAAGCGCAACCTCTCTCCAAAAGAGATGCGAAAGGCACAGGAGGGGTGGCTTGCCGAGATGGCAAAAGGCCAGCAGCAGGCGCAAAAAGCACAATAGCACTCTCCTCTAACGAACAAGAATTCAAGTGGCTCTTTCAGAACGAGCTAAATAAACACCACTAGCAGGCTCATCCTTCTGGAGGAGAAGAGCAATTGTGTAACAGTGGAAAGGACTAGACTGAGTGCCCGTGTATTTGTCCTCTCCGCCTTTTGCATAATATGTTGATGGATCAGGTGTTGTGTCCCTTTCATAGATTGCCTTGACTGTTTCTTCAGGAATACTTAGCCAGAGCACATTGCCCTCCCATACCTCACCTTAATGATCTGCATATAGTACCGATTCCTATCTTTTTCATTGCGTTTATCATGTATTACAATATATAACAAGCAAGAAAAAAATAACACATGAGTTTCCTTGCGCGGATTAGGAGAAGAAAAATAAGGATGAGGTATTTCAGGGCAAAAGCGAAGACTAGATGAGAAGCCCACAAGTTTCAGGACGCTCTGAGTTGAAAAGGAAAAGAGGAGAGAACAAATGAGTCAGGTATATGCGAAACATGTGGCACTGACTTTTCTTCACCACAAGATTCTGATAACATATAAGGGAAGATCATTTAGAGAGATATCCCAGCCCAAACAGCAAGTGAATAACTCTAAATAATGTACAATTTCTTAGCACATGCTTTATGATAGTATTTATTCCTCAAGCCATTACTTACAACTTCATCTTGCTGTAAAAAGACTTTTCAAAGGCTGCATCGTCCATCTTATCATTCCTTAATAAATCTGGGAACTAATATGCAGCTCTTTTAATATGCCATGTTTTGTATAGATAGATGTGCCAAGAGGAGTAAAGAAAGGCGTTAGCAAACAAAAATTTGAAAGGACCGTAAATAAAATAAAACGTAAAGGCAGTGCAAAGAATCCTCACGCAGTAGCAAATGCAAATCTGGGACGCAAGGGTAGGAGCAGAACAAAATCACGCAAGTAATTCAATTCCGAGCTTGTCAAGCGTTTCAAGCTGCTAGCAGACTTGTTGATCATCATGAAGTATCAGCATCTATATCTCCTAATTCACAACAACATACGGACACTCCAATAAAGAGCTCAAGAATGCCAAGACAAGGTACCAACCAAGAGCATTTGCTTCTGAGAAGTTAGCGATGCGCTGCAGCAGTCCAGCAGCAGCAATATTCTCCCTTTGCATAATTTGGACATTCGCCCTGCGAAGGGCTAGCCTTACATTCAGAAGACAGGCAGCCACAGTCAGCGCATCTTATTTGCATACCTGGAGAACCACATGATTGAATAAAAAAAGCTTCTTTAGCGAGGAGCATAAAAAATGACAAGGGTGCCAATAACAGCAACTATCGAGCCTATAATCTCGTATCTATCAGGCTTCTTTTTATCAACTATTCTGCCCCAAATGATTGTAGATACTATGAATATGCCGCCATATGCTGCATATACTCTACCAAACTCGGCTGGCTGTAACGTTGGAATGATTCCATATACAAAGAGGATGATGCCCCCCAAAGCGCCTAGTGCAATAGTTTTCTTTTCTCGTAGCCACAGCCATACCAGATAGCCTCCGCCAATCTCTGCAATGGCAGCTGCAAAGAACAGTGCCAGTGTGATAAGAGGATGAGAGGGGGCTTGTATTATTACTTCTGCTGTGACCAAACAGATTCCTCTCCTTTTCTTGGCATATAGAATATGATGGTAACGCCGACTAGCGCAATTGCAGCGCCTATAATATCGAATCTGTCAGGGGCAATTCCTTCAAAAATCCATCCCCAAATTACAGCCATGACGATAAAGATACCACCGTATGCAGCGTAAATCCTGTGAAAGTGTGATGGCTGGAATGTGGGAACAATGCCATAGAGAAAGAGCACAAAGCCTCCAAGAGCGCCCACCATCCAGCTCATGCCATCGCGGAGCCACAGCCATACAAGGTAACCGCCAGCAATCTCACACAGACCTGCTATAAAGAAGAAAAGCAATGTTATGGTGATTCTTTTGACTTTGTTACTTTCTGCCATAATTTACTGCCCGCAACAGGAGGCGAGAGTATTCTGTCTGCTTTATGACTATTTCTATACATTAGGTGCTCCATCTTCATCCAGCCCGAGTGCGTTTTGTGTCGTTTTTATTGGTTTGCTGTAGTGCTGTGTGTCTCAGCTGCCCTTGGCTGCAGCTGTTCAGGCGGTATAGTAGTACTTAGCCCGTAGAATCTGTAGTTCAGTACCAAACAGCTCTTTTGCTTTCCTATTCAGCTTGCATCGGATGTTCGGTTGTTGAGCTTTAATAAACTCCTTATTGTCAAGCAGAAAATCCATCTTCTTGCCTAGGTTGCGATGTACTTGCTGCGCTGTTTTGTTATTGTCATACTCTGCTGCTACTACTAAATGCAGTAGTTCTCTTATTTGATCCCTCATCTGATAAATTCGAGGCTCTGAAATATTTGCTGTACTGGTGGTGGAGGACTACCTGAGGGCGTTGCTGCTGCAGGACCTTCGTAGGTGACAGACTCACCTGACACGATCTGTCTTAGTCCAGGTTGTGGGTTCTCTGGAATAGTCGCCAGAATTGAATAACTCCTCATATCTGCGAGTCCAGGACTGGGATGATATGTCATTTCTACAAGCTTGGATGGCACTGTTCTTGTTGTTGTATTTGGATCTTCGGGACTAGTAATATTGATCGTGAGGTCTGTGCTGTTTATAATCTGGATGTTAGTATAATTACGTCCTTGCATTTCCTCTACCATAAACGCCAAGAAATCATCTGATGTGATGTTGGCTGGGTCCTCAATGACTTCAAATTCCGGTCTGTGGCTTAAGCGATCATGTAGAATTTCTACGGAACTTTCAGATTGTTCGCAGTTATACATTCCTCCAATATCAAGCAATGCCTCTTGCTG
This sequence comes from Nitrososphaera sp., assembly GCA_036373855.1. Taxonomy (GTDB): domain Archaea; phylum Thermoproteota; class Nitrososphaeria; order Nitrososphaerales; family Nitrososphaeraceae; genus Nitrososphaera. The sequence goes on along the minus strand of DASUUX010000053.1, from coordinate 23,859 downwards.
TGGGCAAATTATGGCCAGTATCAAAAAGCCTGCCTCGTTTGCAGCACGGAAGTTAGGAAGATGTAAATTGTCAATGTCCTGTACTACCCAGTCATCTGGCACCTGCATTCTAAATCCATCCTCTGTGTTTTGGAATGTCCCATTGTGAATCACTGCCGGTATGCTGGTCAGTTGCTGTGCTCTTGCTATTCCTACGTCGGGAGCAAGAAAAAGGACTACCGTAGCAATTGCTGTTAGAACTATGATCATCATTTCCTCTGCGGATAAGCGCGATGGTGACCGCTTCATTGCCTCCAGAACACTATACACATCCCAGAGGGAGATAAGGTTATGGATAAATAATTCTCTATTGGTTAAAACTGATCCCGCCTGTCTGGGTTAGCAGGCTCAAAGAATCAAACTACATCCCAGTGCTCCACTATCATCATCCCATCCTCGATTCTAAATAGATCCGCAGTTCTCATTACAATCGTTTTGTTGGTAGGTGGTGATCCCAAGTATTCGCCTGTACGTGTAGCAGTGGTATTTAAAATGCCATAATTAGATTACCTTCAGCAATCATGTGCTCTATGGTTGTATGAGAGTCTGGGAAGCCCTCAAAGAAGGGACCGAAAAATTGCTTAAAGCCTTCGCTCCCGTTTCTTACCTGTTGATTGTGTTGTATAAGATCTTGTGCATAGTATTTGTCTACTGCACTCATATTATGTTCGTTGAAAGCTTCTTCTACAAATGATCTGATGAGTGCCTTTTGCTGTCTTCCTCCATCATCGAATCATATTGTGGCGACTGCTGCTGCATTGTTGCTATCGTAATATTCGGAGGCTGCTGCTGCTGCTGTGCTAGTGCAAAAAGGGGACGGCAATTAGAATTCCCGTAAGAGAATTGCTGCTGCTAGTAATGCTGATGGTTCATGCATATCATGGTAGCATAATGATCTATTATCATTTAACTTATATAGAATAGGTAGCATCGGTCTCAGATATGGGGCTTATATGAACGATATTTCTTTAAAGATAATCTAAATTAATAATTTTAGTAGGACAGCTTTTCAATTGTATGAAAATTGAAGCCTATGCCTAGGGATAAGATTGCTAATTTCCTTTCATAAAGTATGCTGACGGCAAAAGTATGATATCATCCTATACTCGCCTTTTTGAGACTCTTCCAACATTTAGTGATTTTACTTAAGGATTCCTTTTATGATGCGTCACTTGACCACTTGAAGATCCGCAAGCAACTTATCGATGCTTGTGACCGTTTTGCCCTCTTTGTCGGCAATTTGCTGCAGGGCCGGTGGATTCTCCATATAATCAGGAATCCGTGCAGTTATCCTCTCTTGGTAGGTAGGAACATGCTCGTTTTGATAAAAAATACCAATCGGTATCTTGTTGCCCCACTCATTTGACTTTTCAATCACTTGGGACATTTTCTGATTTATCTCATCAGGGCTATGCACCTCGCCATCGTACCCTGTTTCTTCCAGCTTATACATCCTCGGCGTCGGTTTGCCCGCTTTCGGATCAATGTTGTCAAGCCCTTGGAACCATTCTTTAGTATTGATATCATTATACGTAGGACATGGCTGTAACACGTCAATGAATGCAAGTCCCTTATGGGCAACTGCCTTCTTGATCAATTCCTTCAGGTGACGGACGTCGTAGGAATAGCCTCGTGCAAGAAAAGTAAAGCCTGCAACAAGCGCAAGAGCTATCGGATTGACAGAATTGTTAACATTTGGCTGCGGCAGCGATTTTGTCTTCATGCCCAGCTTGAGCGTGGGCGCGGCCTGCCCCTTTGTCAACCCATATACAGCGTTATTGAATATGATATAGACCATATCGACATTTCTGCGCCCTGCGCTCACGAGGTGACCAACACCAATTCCAAGGCCATCGCCGTCTCCGCCCACAGCAATAACCTCAAGCTCCGGATTTGCAAGTTTGGCTCCCTGTGCGAATGGCAGCACCCTGCCGTGCAGCGTATGGATGCCATATGTCTTGATAAAGTGCGGCGTCTTACCGGAGCATCCGATGCCGGAAAATATCGTGGTTCTGTGTGGGGGAACTTGCAGATCTGCAAGCGCCATCTGGATGGCATTCAATATTCCGAAGTCGCCACAGCCCGGGCACCAATCGTTGTGAACATCTGTCTTGTAATCTGATAATTTAAGCGCCACTTCTCAACACTTGCCTCCTTGGAGCATCTTCACGTACTATTCTCTTTACACTATTATAAACCTCGTCAAGTGACATCGGTCTGCCGTTATATTTTACGATATGGTAGTTGGCTTCTAGGCCAGTGTGCTGGCGCACCAGCGAGCCTAGCTGACCAGTGTAATTCATCTCTATGTTGATCACCGTCTTGGCATCTTTTAACATCGATTTGACCAGCTCTGATGGGAATGGGTGCATGAGACGAACTTGGATATATTTGACCCTCATGCCTTCAGCTGCCAGTTTGTCCATTGCATCCAATATTGCACCCTTAGTTGAGCCCCAACTGATGACGACTATATCGCCGCTGCCATAAGCCACTGCTTTATCTTCATCCGGTATTTCCTTTATTGCAACATCCAGCTTAGTCATTCTCTTGTCCATCATCTGCACCCTTATCTCCGGGTCTTCAGTGATGTGTCCCTCCTCTGTGTGCTCATCTCCGCTGTTCCAGAAAATCGCATCCTTGGTGCCAAGCACTACCATTGGGCTTATGGGATTGTTGGACAGCTTGAAGCGGAGGTAGTTGCTGGCTACTCCTTTGTCTTCCTCTGTTATCTGCTTTACCCGTAAGCCCCTGTCAATTGCGATCTTCTTAACGTTAAAGTTCTTGCAAGTGATGAGGCTATTTGCTATTGCCTTGTCCAGCATGTGTATCACCGGCATCTGGTAGCGGTCTGCAAAGTTAAACGCCTTTATAGTATCGTAAAAGCTCTCCTCAATGTCGCCTGAAGCAAACACTATCCTTGGGAACTCGCCATGGCCAGCATTAATTGCAAAGTTCAAGTCTCCTTGCTCGTGGCGCGTCGGGAGACCTGTCGAAGGACCTGTTCTCTGATAGAGGGAGATCACCACCGGCACTTCGTTCATGCCTGCCCAGCCAAGCGCTTCAGCCATCAGTGAAAATCCTGGGCCTGATGTTGCAGTGGCAGTGCGGACACCGGTAAGGGCACTGCCAATCGCCATAGTGAGGGCTGCTATTTCATCTTCTGTCTGGATGACAACAGTCGAGCCTTTCTTGCCGGAATCATAGAGATCCAGTATCTCGTTTGACTCAAGAAACTCACTATCGTCTGACGCAGGAGTGATCGGGTAGTAGGTCTGGAATCGGCAGCCTGCGACCATCTTGCCTAGAGCAGACGACTGGTTGCCCTGCACTATTATCATGTCCGGCTGGGCAGGCCTTATCTTTAGACGGTAGCTAAAGTTGCTCCCTGCAAATTTTGTCTTGGCATAGTTGTATGTGTGAACAGAGGCCTGTACGTTCAGGTCAGCTACTTTCTTTTTTGTGCGAAAGATGAATTGAATGGCCCTTGCTAACACTTCGCTATCAAAATCCATTATTGCCATCGAAGCCGAAAGCGCCATAACGTTTACCATACGGGTCAGTCTGCTGAGTGCAGGATCGTTTGCTTTTTGCGCAAACTCTTTCAAGAGCTGAAAGAATGGCATAGGAAACAAGATCGCGCCACGTCTTTTGGCGTGCTCGAGTGCATCCTGCACTGTAAATCCTAGGCCTGCCTTTTGCAGCACCTTTTTAATACGTGCTGCGGCGGGGTCGTCAACAGTCGGCACCTCGTCAAGCAAGGTGTTGACGATGTCTGAATCGTATATTATAGCACCACTTGCAGTTACCTCTTCAAAGTGGCGAAAGATGGTTTCGGCATCAAACGAAACGAGCATACTGATCTCATCAACATGAGAATGCACAGGTTCGTCGCTAACCCTTACAGTAAAGTAGCTGTGCTCGCCCTTGATGTTGGAATAGTATTCCCTCTTACCAAATAGGTGCAGACCTCCTATGGCGCAGGCACGGGAAAAAATGTTCGCGGCAGAATCGACTCCACTTCCTTGGGCTCCCCCTATTACCCAACTCAACGAATTCATAATTGTTTTTTCCAACTTGGATTCTTTCACGTGTCCTTCTTTTAATGCTTTAGAACTATCCGCCGCCCGTCGCAGCATCATAGAGGCAGCATTCGCATGAATCCTTCTGACCGCAGTAAGGGCAAACGCACATGCATGCATCAATGGGGTTGCCGCAATTTTCGCAATTCACTTCTTCGATACTGCTGCCTGCCATCTTCTTCGTGATGTTCTCACGCAAGTAAACTAATTATACTTTTTTACCGGACGGTGACTGATTTTGCAAGGTTCCGCGGGAAGTCTGGATCCGCATTGTTCTGCAGCGCAAGGTAGTAAGAGAACAACTGCAGCGGGATGATTTCAACCAGCGGGTACAGCAAGTCGTTGTCTAGCTTAGGAATCTCTATCATCGCATCATAAATGTCATTTGGCACATTTGAAATACCAATTATCTTGGCACCCCTTGCCTTCACCTGGTACGCGCTAGAAAGCATGTCGCTGTAAGTCCTATCATCAGGATTGAGCACAAAGACTACTGCGTTCTTATCCATCAGAGCAAGCGGACCATGTTTTAGCTCGCCTGCCGCAATTCCTTCTGCATGGACATAAGCGAGCTCTTTCATTTTTAGCGCACCTTCAAGTGCAATTGGAAAATGAATAGACCTGCCAAGGAGGTATATGTCGTTTACCTTTGGCATCGTAATGTTCACCAGCCTTTCGATACTCTCCTGCTGTGCAAGCATTTTCGATATCTTGTCTGAAATTACCTCCCTATCAAAGCCAATCTTGCCTCCACTGATCCTGTCAAGTATTGCATAGGCAAGCGACACCTGACCAGTAAAGCTCTTTGTTGCTGCAACGCCGATCTCAGGGCCCGACTTGATGCTGAGGGAAACATCTGCAATCCTCGCAAGCGAGGACGTTTGAACATTTACAATGGACAGTATTTTTGCGCCAGCTTCCCTTGCGAGCTTGGTCGCCGATAGTACATCTGCTGTCTCGCCACTTTGAGATATTGCAATAATTACCGTATCTTTGTCTATTGAGTCCATATTGTACTGGAACTCACTTGCCATAACTGGCTCAAACCGCTTTTTCAAAAAGCGAGAGCCTATCATAGAGATTATGAGTGAAGTATGATAACTTGTGCCGCTACCAGTGACAAGGATATTGCTAGCGCTTACAATTGAGTCACAGAATGCCTTTATCTTGTGCTCGTCTTGGTAAGTGGCGGCCTTGACACTTGTGCGTTGCTCAAATATTTCCTTGATCGTATAGTGTGCAAATTCACCCTTGTTGGCGTCAGCAAGCTCCCACGCGACCTTAGTGATGCCCCTTGTCACTGGCTCGCCGCTGAAATTGAAAATACTGACGCCGGCCTTGTCGATTATCGCCATGTCTCGATTATCAAGAAACATTGCCTGATCTGTATATTGCAAAAAGCCAAGCACGTCGCTTGATGCATAATAAGTATTGTCAGAAATCCCAATGACAAGCGGCTCGTCAAGGCGAGCACATGAAAGTGTGCCATTTGCAAACATAGCGACAAATGCGTACGACCCTTCAAGCTGATTTACTGTTTCCATCATTGTGCGCTTGATGTCTCTGCCTGTGTTGTAATACTCTTCAAGCAAATGAGCAATGACTTCGGTATCTGTTTCGCTTCGGAATATGTGACCCTTTTTAACTAGCTCTTCCTTGAGTGGTAGGTAATTCTCAATTATTCCATTATGTACAACAGCGATATTGTTGTTGCAGCAAGGGTGAGGATGGGCGTTGTACTCGGTGACACCGCCATGCGTAGCCCATCGGGTATGGCCGATACCAATAAACCCTTCCATCCCTGCAAGGTTAAGCCTGCTGTTCACTTGACCTACCTTGCCAATCCCTTTTCTTACAGAAACCTTATTAGTTGAAGTTGAAAGCGTCGCTACCCCCACGCTGTCATAGCCTCTATATTCCATCCTTTTGAGGCTCTCGACTAACGCTGGCGCGACAATATCCTTACTAACAATGCCAATGATAGAACACATCACTCAATATCTGGATAGAGAGCTTTTATCTATTGAGTGTTTATACTCTGGTTTTATTTAACTAAAAAATCTGAGATAATTTTTCTTCATGGTAAGTTGGGTAGAAAGATTATGTAAAAAGAATATAATTAAAGTCTAGATCTATTTCTTTCTAGATAAATATAAAATGTTGCACAATTTTTACTTGCCTATTAGATTATAGAATTTTTTATAGTAATGTATATTTCTACGCCTTTTTTAGAACTGAGGAGATCTGTGTCTGGGTGATAACAGATTTTCAATCATATGCGATTTAAATAGCAGGCTATAAGTGGCTAAGGGACAAAGGGGTCAATCGGTCCACACTCTCAATAACTTGAATCGATGTGCTTTTCCGGCTACTAGCCAAATGAGAAGATGTGTGACTCTTACCTGTCACTTCTGCTATACTACAGCAAGCGCCTACTCCACTTACATTGGCCCAGCCGCTACTGGCGTATGCACATCACGGTTTAGCATCTCGGCGATCAGTAAAATGCTCTCATGGACTGTGTACATATGATAAACAGCGACAAGTCGATCTCGAATCCTGCCTGAGGCATCTTCCCACACTCCAAGCATCCTAGCCGATAAGATAAATCATAGAAAGATCCTGGCTAAGAATGCTCTTAGATTCTGGTAGGCAGGTTAGACTCCTCGATCTTATTTACGACAAGTAACACCTTCTTGCACAAGAATTGCAATATGACATGCTTTTATTCCGAGCTGCCTTATAGAAGTCATTGAAGATTTATAGCTTCAAGTGCCCAGCCTGCGGCTATGAGTCAAAGCACCCTGTTGGGACTCCAGATATGGATCAGATCCTAACTGATGTCAATAACGATTTTGCTCAGTATAGGCTGTTTGTGTGCAGAAAGGAGCTTACGCTAGTGGATGCAGATGTACTGGATGCAGATTTTGACAACAAGTGTCCGTCAGATAAGAGTGAGCTGGAACCGATAGATGATCCTGAGCATGTCAAATGCCCTCGGTGCGGTAAAGACTTAAAGGTTGAAGATATCAAGCCACTGGCGGCAAGCGACGGATCCGCGGAATAATATATTATTAAATATCCATTGCTCGCTAGAAACCTCGGGGATAATGGCTTCTCTAAATCTCGCTCAGAAGATAATTTTGAATCATCTTGTGGAAGGTAGGGTCGAGCCAGGCCAGGAAATCGGTCTTAAGATAGACCGCGTTCTTATGCAAGATGCAACTGGCACCATGGCATGCCTCCAATTTGAAGCCATGGGAATACCGCGGGTCAAAGTAGAACATGCCGCCATCTATGTAGACCACAACATTCTACAGACTGGATTTGAAAACGCCGACGATCATCGTTTCCTCCAGACATTTGCCTCAAAGTATGGTATCTATTATAGTAAGCCGGGCAATGGCATCTGTCATCAAGTAAACCTTGAACGCTTTTCAGTACCAGGCAAATTGCTGATAGGTTCTGATAGCCACACTCCTACTGCAGGTGGCGCAGGCATGATGGCAATTGGAGTAGGGGGCCTAGATGTAGCTGTAGCCATGGCCGACGCACCGTTCTACACCAAAATGCCCAAGATAGTCGGAGTAAAGTTGACTGGCATGCTCAGACCCTGGGTCACTGCCAAGGACATAATCCTTGAAATGCTGCGCAGACTGTCTGTTAAAGGAGGAGTGGGCAAGATCTTTGAGTATTATGGCGAAGGTATCAAGAGTCTTGGTGTCCCGCAAAGAGGAACGATATGCAACATGGGCGCAGAGCTTGGTGCCACCACATCTTTGTTTGAATCGGATGAAGTCACGCTTGACTACCTAACTCGTCAAGGTAGGCCGCATGACTACAAGCGTTACACAGGAGATCCCGGCTGCAGCTATGACGAAAACATAGAGATAAACCTGAGCGAGCTTGAGCCGCTGATCGCGCTCCCCGGCTCACCTGATGCCGTGCACAAGGTACGCGACGTGCAGGGGATCGATGTTCATCAGGTGCTCATCGGCTCGTGCACCAATTCAAGTTATGTTGAAATGATGACTGTTGCTCACGTGCTCAAGGGCAGGAAGGTGCACTCAAATGTCACGATGGCCATTAACCCAGGTTCAAAGCAAGTGCTTGAGACTGTAGCGCGTGACGGTCCACTATATCATATCATTGCTTCTGGCGCCAGATTGCTTGAAAGTGGTTGCCAGGGCTGCATAGGCATGGGCTCTGCGCCAGGAACTGATTGGATTTCAATTAGATCCTTTAATCGTAACTGGCCGGGAAGAAGCGGCACGAAGGACGACAAGGTCTACCTGACATCGCCTGAAGTGTGTGTTGCTTGCGCTGTGACAGGCAAGATAACTGATCCACGCGACCTTGGCGAATATCCTAATATCCCATGGCCGGATAAGTTTGTAATCGATGACTCATCCATTGTCGCGCCAGCTCCTGCAGATCAGGCGGATAAGGTACAGATATCAAGAGGTCCCAACATACGTCCACTTCCTCTACGGCAGCCTATGGAGTCCGTGCTGCAGGGTGAAGTGCTGATAAGAGTAGGAGACAATATCAGCACTGATGCTATAATGCCGGCTGGAGCAAAGATACTGCCACTCCGGAGCAATGTGCCGGCGATAAGTGAGTACGTGTTCTATTGGATTGACCCTGACTTTGCGAAGAGAGCCAAGGAAAAACATGGTGGCTTTATTATTGGAGGCGAAAACTATGGTCAGGGGTCTAGCAGGGAGCATGCTGCACTGGCACCGATGTACCTCGGAGTCAAAGGTGTGATCGCAAAATCGTTTGCAAGGATCCATAAAGCAAACCTAATCAACTTTGGAATCATACCATTTGAGTTCCACAATGACTCTGAATTTGAGCTGCTGGCTCAGGGGACACCCATTACAGTAGAAAATGTAGTCAGCAGCTTGAAGAACGGGAATAAGATGATTGAAGCGATAGCTGACAGGAACAAGATCATGCTCAAGGTCGATCTGACTCAGAGGCAGAGAGAAGTCCTGATAGCTGGCGGCCTTCTGAACTACATCAGGTCTACCCAGCATAGATCTTGATAGTCGGCTGGCAACGATTAGTTAGCACGGAGAACGGTAGGGTTTTACTGCAACACGACCAAAGACTGATCCCCAAAGAGATGGGCTTAACAACATAACATGTACATGCTCAAGGCTAGGTGGGGAACGGCTTGAAAACCCTCAGGTGGGTCAACTTAGAATCTTTACAGTTGTACAATCCCCATAATAGTGAACGTTTGGTTAATGCTTGACACCATCGTTGGAAAGGGCATCTGACAGAAAATATATAGAGCATTCGGCCCAATTGAAGTTGTAGTATAATAATGACGATATCTCTTGTGGCCACTGAGCCAAAACCCAAGGGCATTAAAGTAGATACAATAGAGAATACCCGCATGGTTTTCGGAACCACTTTATTGAAGCGCGGCTTTGCCCACATGCAAAAGCATGGGGTCGTAATGGACGTAACGAATGTAGAGCAGGCCGTCATTGCAGAAGATGCCGGCGCAGTAGCCGTCATGGTTCTTGACAAGCTGCCTTACGATGTCAGGAAGGCAGGTGGAGTAGCAAGGACTGCAAGCGTCAAGGTAATTCTGGAGATGATGGACGCGATAACAATCCCAATCATGGCCAAGTGCAGGATTGGTCATACAGACGAAGCAAAGGTACTAGAAGTCGTGGGCGTTGACACGATAGACGAAAGCGAAGTGCTGACGCCAGCAGATGAAGAACATCACATCTGGAAGTGGGACTTTACAACCCCGTTTGTCAATGGCGCCAGGAATCTTGGCGAGGCATTACGTAGGATCGAAGAGGGCTGCGCAATGATAAGGACTAAGGGTGAGCCGGGAACTGGCAATGTGTCCGAGGCAGTAACTCACATCCGCATGGTCAACAGCGAAGTACGCAGGATCCGATCAATCTACCAGGACGGTGATAGACAGGAGCTGATGAAGGCCGCACGCGAAATGAAAGTATCATACGAAATAGTTGAAGAAACGGCGCGCCTTGGAAGGTTACCTGTGGTTAATTTTGCAGCAGGGGGAATTACCACACCGGCAGACGCAGCGCTCTTGATGAATCTTGGCTGCGACGGTGTGTTCGTAGGTTCTGGTATTTTCAAGTCTGATGATCCGGCTCAGAGGGCAAGGGCAGTCGTGCTGGCAACGACATTCCATGACGATCCCAAGATAGTGATGGAAGCACAAAAGATGGTTGATGAAAAGAAGTCGCTGCTTGGCATGGACATAAATAATCTTGAGCTTCGTATGCAGGAAAGAGGCGAGCACGCCTGAGTCGCAGTGGTAGTATCAGCGAAAAGAAGTCAGTGACAATTGGAGTTCTTGGTCTTCAAGGCGACATAGAGGAAAATGTAGCTGCCACGAGCCAAGCGTTGCAAGAGCTGCATATGGACGGAAGTGTCGACATGGTACGTTACCCTGAGGAGATAGAAAAGATTGATGGTCTCATTTTGCCAGGTGGCGAAAGCACTGTACAGAGTACGCTTGCTGCCATTCAGCGCTCTCTGCCGGTAATAAAGAAGCGTATTTCAGAAGGCATGCCAGTGCTTGGCACATGCGCTGGTATGATAATGCTGTCCAAGAGGGCCTATGACAGGATTATAGGGGACACAAAGCAGAAACTGATAGGCAATCTTGATATCGTAGTTGAGAGGAATGCCTTTGGAAGACAGAACGACTCCTTTGAAGCAGATCTTTCAATAAGCATGCTGGGCAAAGAGGCATTCAAGGGAGTCTTTATCCGGGCTCCAGCCGTAAGTGAAGTAGGCAAGGATGTTGAAGTAATCGGCAAGCTTAACAACAGGATCGTGGCGGTCAAGCAAAAAAACATCATTGGGACTGCGTTTCATCCTGAGCTCTCTGGCGACTCAAGGATGTACATGCATCTGATCAATATGGTGCTTGAATTCAAGAACAAGAACGGCTCCTGATGATATATATCCTCTAGTATCTCTTATCTTACTCGCTGTACAGAAGTAGATCCTTTCTCCGGACACGGAAAGTATGTGCTTGCTCATGGCGACTCTCCTTACATTGCTCTTATCATTCCCTCGCCTAATGTGTTGCCATATATTGATGCTCTGATCTTTGAAAAGGCGGCGGGGAAGACAGAAAGATCATAATGACGATGTTTGACATTACCAACCACTGAAATGGTACATATTATGCAGCTATTGGTTATCTTTCTTGATTTGCTTGAACTTTGAAATTTTAGAAATCAAATGGTTTTGCTTGTGGTGAGTCTTCTGTCATTTGCAAGACCTTCTATCTTGACCCTCCCATAATCGACTTGTAAGATGCAGTCGTTCAGTTCCTTGTAGCAGTAAAGCGTAATTGATATAAGCAGTACCGGATAGATGACCTTATAGGCTGAACTGCATAAGAGCAAGCTGAAATGTAAAGCCTAAAAAGTCAAACAACATTTCCTTAAAAACTTCTTTCTATCTGATCTGTCGAAAACATTGCGAAATGGCTTATTTCATTCAGCCTCCTCCATTGCTAGCTGCAGCGACGACGGCAATACATCATTGAGTTGTGAACCATCCGAAAATAATGTCATGCACATTGTTCGCTATCCTGATTTGGACACTAGACTATTAGCTAATAACGGTACTACTACCAACAACAATATGACAACAACTGACAATATTCTATCATACTACCTGCAAAAGCTTCAGGAAGTTGGTTACAAGAGCATCCAAATTGTGAATAGTTCAGATATAACACTAAATCTTACAAATCCACAGACAAACGAGACAATAGCAACAGTGCCAGCCAAGCTTGTAGAAATGACATACGGCACTAAAATTGCTCCAAATGAAATAAGAAGAGGTTATTTCATTTCAACTGCTACAAATGCAACAGCCCCTCACCTGGGAACGACAAAGGAGTATAGTGTCTTTTATGAAGGTAATTCTACTACTACTGCAACAGCAGAAATAGCAACAACAGCAGCATCTGGCAGTTTATCACCAGCGCCAGTCGGGCAAGTATTTGATTCATTTGAGCTAATAGCACCACCAGAAGTAGCACAAGCAGCAGATGCCGAAGAAACCGATGAAACAAACGAAGATGATGATACCACAACACAGAATGAAGATGTAGACGATATCGATAGTGGTGATGATGATGGCAGTGATAGCAGCATACATGCAAACAGGCCTGAAGCAGCAGATACAGAAGAGGATAGCGAATGTGGTGGGGTAACTGTTGGCGGAATAAGCGCTGCTGATGACGACTATAGTTGTTTGTCTACCAGACCCCGATGACTAGAAGGATATAATGCTGCCGCTGAAACAGCAACATGAACCTAGTAGATAGCATAAGCTACAACCACCACAAGAAGACTTGACATAAGAGTCAGAACAGGGTTTAGTCAAGGTGCTCCGAATCACGACCGATGGATAGTTTAGATAGTAAAGAACACTGAGACCTTTCTTGCAAGTTAGCTATCTGATGTTTTTTCGCAGCAGGCATCTTGACATGTTCCTGCTTCCATATGCTAGAGCTGCAAAAGCTCAGCACCATGGCTATCTCGGCCAAGTCTCCTGCGCACCGGAAGGTTCTACAAAAAAGTCCTGAACAGTATGAGCAGACGACTCAACGGCTAGTCTGCGACAAAAAAGAATGCTATTGCAATTATGATATAGACTGCTGTCAGCATCACGCCTTCAAACCAGTTACTTCTGCCATCGTGCACTATCAAGTTCAGAATTATTGCTGCTAGAAAAATTGTCGCAAGCTCCAAGAGTGTAAACACTAGCGTAAATGGCTGGCCCATTGCAATGCCTGCAAATACTAGAATCGGGACTACAAAAAGCGCTATCTGGGTGCCTGAGCCTGCTGCTATGCCGATCGAAAGCTCCATCTTGCCTTTCCTTGCAAGGAGAATTGCACTACTGTGCTCGGCTGCATTACCAACTATACCCACAATTATTGCACCAACGAACAGTTGGCCAAAGCCGAGTTCTTCACCTGTTGTCTCGACAGAGGCTACCAGTATCTCGCTTACTACTATGACACCAGCCATGCTTGCGGCAAGGAGTAGAAACGACTTTTTCTTGCTCCAGTGTGTGCCGTGGCTTTCCTGTATGTCCTCAGCAGTTTCAGGTGGCGTGAACAGGTGCTTGTGGGTAATGAATGTGAATACTATCCCAAGAATGTAAACGATCAGCAGGATGACTGCCAATGCATCGCTCAGCAGCTGCACCTGCCCTTGGTTTTCTAAAGGTGAAAGGATAGTGCTTGCCAAAATGGTCGGTACTGCAAGACCAATTATTGCTAAGAAAAGCATTGATGACTGAGTGCCGATATTTTCTCTGCTAAATCTTTGCTCTTTATATCTAAAGCCACCCACAATAACGCTCAACCCCAAGATAAGAAGTATGTTGCCAATTATTGCACCCGTAATGGATGCTTTGACTAGGTCTAGGAGACCTGCACTGATGGCAGTCACTGCAATAATGATCTCTGCAGCATTACCAAAGGTGACATTCAGAAGTGATCCTGCTGTAGGGCCATAGTGAGTTGAAAGATGTTCCGTGGAATCTCCTATCAGTTTTGCAAGTGGAATGAGCGCTATTGCTGATACTACGAATAGGACCAAATGATCAGCATGAGCAAACTCTAATCCGGCAGCTATTGGCGCAAATATTAGAAGCACGTAAATAGCTGAAGATTTTGACAGCTTGATAGATTTGAGCAACTATGACACTTTTCATAACCAGTTATTTAGCACATTTTAATTGTTTTTGTGAGCTCTACTCTCTCCCTTAATATCACGAGCAGCAATTGCAAGGATGGTAACCAGCTGTACTCAGATATCGCGATTGAAAAGCGAATAAAGTGTGCATATGGACGCCAATAAATTTGAATATATGACCAATGTAAAAGCAAAACTTCTATTTGTAATATCTAAATTAATGATATGTGAAAGCTAAAGTACATTCCAAGACTCAAAATCATTGATCTAAAGAAGTCATCAGAGGCATTATGGTAGGGAATAGCATGCCAAAAATTTTCTAAATTCTCCTACTGCTGTCTTTAACTCTGAAGTATCAACTCTTGGCGGTTTCATGATCTTTTTGAATGTACTCTCGAAATCGACATGGAATATCAGTTTGCGTGTTTCCAGTCTGTTGGTGTAGGTGTCGTGTAGTCATCCGTAATAAAGTCGTTCCTAGAAAAACTGCCACTGCTGATTTCTATACATTGCACTAGTAATTTATCTTCTGCAAGCTCAAATTTTTTGATGTAGTTCATGAAACAATTCTTGTATGTTATTTCATAATTGCCCATTATGCAGTTGTTAACTCTGTTGTAAAAGCACTAACTTGCAGAGTTCTTCTACAGTGTAGGTGTAAATTGCTGCACATATCTGTTCATAGCTGGATATGCTAAGAAATTTTTCAATAGCTTGAAGATTATAACTAATAACGTCTTTAATATAGAATATCATATCATATCATCTAGTAGCTGCTTACTGACTTGGATTGTTGATGGTTGTTTTGTTGCCATTCATAATTTTATGGCTCCTTGCTAATCATTAAACTTACTCAATTTCAAGTAGCGAAGAACCGCCTTTGAATGATTATTTTTAGATCATATATAAATGCAAAGCAGCTTCTTTCTTTAAGACCCGTTAGCAGGGTCTTTGTTGCCGTGTCCTAGGTTATCTAAATACCTACACGTCTTACGGATGGTTGTTGAGCGGTCATGAACCCTTATTATCAGATTTAGATTTTAAAAGGTGCGGGGGGTGGGATTTGAACCCACGAATCCCTAAGGAACAGGGTTGCAGGAACCAGCCGGTTCATTCTAAGCTTCGCACCCTTTTCTTCTTTCTCAAAAGAAAAAGAGACCTGCGCCGTTGACCGGGCTTGGCGACCCCCGCCCGCCTAAGAATGCAAGAATCCTCAGCCAAATTTATCTATTTATAGCTTGGCAACTGTAAAAATAATAATATAGATATGCAAGCAAGCAATGTCAGGCCTCGGCTCTTTGGCACAAATGGAGTACGCGGAGTTTACGGTCAAGATCTTACACATGCTCTTGTAATTGATCTCTGCTATGCGCTTGGAACATACTTTGGTAAAGGGCCCATAGTGGTAGGATACGATGGACGCAAATCGCACTCTGTCCTGTCAAGACTTGTCAGGTCCACTCTCAACTCTGCAGGACTTGACAGTGCAAACGCAGGGCTTATGCCGACTCCGTGCTTGCAGTACGCTGCAAAGCGCCTAGGATACAACGGAGGGGTCATGATAACTGCATCACATAACCCGCCGGAGTACAACGGGATCAAACCTACTGCTGCAGATGGCGTAGAAATTCCAAGGGCGGATGAGCTGAAGGTCGAGGATATCTATTATTCAAAGAGATTTATCAGGATAGATGGAACCGGTCGCGATTATATTGATTACAATATTGTCAGTAAGTACATCGAGGCTATGATTGCCCTTATAGATGTCGATGGGATAAGACGACGAAAATTCACTGTGGTAATGGATACTGGAAACGGCGCGCAAGCAGCCGTTGCTCCAGTTGTTGCAAAAAAGCTTGGTTGCAAAGTAATCGTCATCAATGGTCATATAGATGGCGACTTTCCTGGCCGTGGCTCTGAGCCGACACCGGACAATCTTGAAGTGCTTTCAGAAGCTGTCAAATCGTCAAGGGCGGATTTTGGTGTTGCATACGACGGCGACGGGGATCGTAGCATCTTTTGCGACAACAACGGCAGGATCTACATGGGCGACAAAACTGGCGCGCTCTTGGTCAAGCACTTGCTGTCACAAAAGCATAAGGGTTCCGAAGTTGTTTGCCCTATCAACACTTCCATGATACTATCTGTTGTGGCAGAACAGGCCGGTTCTAGAATAATTTACACCAAGGTTGGAAGCGTCGAAGTATCTCGAGAAATGGTAAAGCGCAGCTGCCCACTTGGGCTGGAAGAGAATGGCGGCTTTATGTACGGCCCGCTAAATGAGGTAAGGGATGGGGCAATGGCTACTGCACTTGTACTTGATATGATCGCTGCATCTGGCAAGTCACTTTCCGAGCAAATTGCGCAGCTGCCACAGACCTTCCAGTACAAGACCAAGTTTACTTGTCCTTCGCGAGAAGTAGTCGACAGGATAATTAAGATATGCATCGAGCATGGAAGCCCCAGAAAGGTCGAGACACTGGATGGAGCCAAGATTTGGATCGATGAGGAGACTTGGCTGATGCTAAGGCCTAGTGGAACTGAACCCCTTATCAGAATGTATGCAGAATCGACTGACAAATCGCTGCTGGATTCAAAGGTTGATGAATACTGCAGGTATGTGCAGTCCCTGATATAGGAATGGACAACATTTTTAATACGCTTACTATCCTTACACAGAAGAATAAGATGATCCCAATGGGTGATAGAAAAAATGAGTAAGCCATATTATGTCAAGTTTGAAACTTCTAAGGATCTGGTAAATGCAGTTTACGAGGCTGTTAGGGTATCAAAGCAGAGCGGTAAAGTCCGCAAGGGCACCAATGAAACCACCAAAGCTATAGAACGCGGCGTATCAAAGCTAGTTGTAATTGCCGAGGATGTCGAACCGCCAGAAGTTGTGGCTCATCTGCCGATCCTCTGCGAAGAGAGAAACGCACCGTTCATCTTTGTGCCGAGCAAGCAGCAGCTGGGTGCGTCACTTGGAATTGATGTGGGCTCTGCAGCTGCCACAATTGTCGATGCCGGCGAGGCTCAACACATTGTTGAACAGGTCGTCAGCTCTATAAGCACTATGAAGGGAGTGACGGCCGCCCAGAAATAATAGGTGTGGAGACTGACTGATAGATGAGCAGCAAGGCAGCTGAAGAAAAGGTCGTCCCTGCCGAGGTAATCCAGATAGTGGGCAGGACAGGGATCGCCGGCGAAGTCATACAGGTACGTGTCAAGGTTCTCGAAGGCAAGGACAGAGGCCGGATTCTTACAAGAAATGTCAAGGGTTCTGTTCGTATGAACGATATCTTGATGCTTAGAGAAACCGAGCGTGAGGCCCGCAAGATAAGGTGATAATAGTGAATGAGCAAGACAGCAACATCTCTACGCAACTGCTCCTTCTGTGGTAGACATATCACCAGTGGACATGGAATCATGCTTGTCAAAAATGACGGACATGTGCAGTGGACTTGCTCGAGCAAGTGCAAGAAGAACATGCGAGTGTTGAAACGTGACCCAAGAAAACTCAAGTGGACAGTTCGCTATGTAAAGGGCGGGCTGCACATGAAAAAGCAGTAGTGGTGGTAAACAGGCCATGGCACATGAGCAAACGCTAATTGTTGTCAAGCCTGATGGTTTTAGACGCCATCTGACGGGCAAGATATTGGCGCGCTTTGAAGAAAAAGGCTTCCAGCTAAGGGACTTAAAGTTATACAATTTCACTAAGGAAAAGGCACAGGAATTTTACTCTGTCCACAAGGACAAGCCATTTTTTGGCGAATTGCTATCTTTTATTATGTCTGGCACCGTCGTGGCATGCATCCTAGAGGGCAGCAATGCAGTAAACACAGTAAGGCTCATGATCGGCTCGACCAAGTCATTTGAAGCAGCTCCAGGAACCATCAGAGGTGACTTTGGCCTCGGGTTTACCGATAATATTATCCATGCTTCGGATTCTCCTGAAAGCTTCATAAAAGAGTCGCGTGTCATTTTTGGCTGATCCATATACGTGGAACTTAGGCAGCCAATCGTCGTAGTTTTAGGTCATGTAGACTCGGGCAAGACTTCGTTACTGGACAACATTCGTGGCACTGCAGTTCAGGCACGAGAAGTGGGCGGTATAACACAGCACATAGGTGCAAGTTTTTTACCCGTTGAAACAATCAAAGAGATAACTGGGCCGTTATACGCTAAACTTGCCAAGGCAGAAGCGGCAATACCGGGACTGCTTGTAATCGATACACCTGGCCACGAGATTTTTGCGAACCTGCGCACACGGGGCGGCTCTGCAGCCGACATTGCCATAGTTGTTGTCGACGTGAACAAGGGTTTTGAAGCCCAGACTATTGAAAGCATGGACATTCTGAAAAAGCGCAGGGTGCCATTTGTCATTGCGCTCAACAAAGTCGACATGGTTGCTGGCTGGCGCACCTTTACACGATTCATTTCTGAAGATGTAAAAAGGCAGGATGCCGCTGTGCAGACTTTGCTTGACGAAAAGATATACAGCGTTGTTGGAATGCTCTCGAGGCTGGGCTATCCATCAGAGGCCTTCTGGCGAGTCAAGGATTTCACAAAGGAAGTTGCGATAGTCCCTGTCAGTGCAAGAACTGGCGTAGGAATAGCGGAACTCTTGGCCGTATTGGTGGGTCTAACACAGCAGTACATGGGAAAGAAACTGGAGCGCCATACCAAGGATGCTGCAAGAGGTATAGTGCTTGAATTTAGCGAAGAAACCGGCCTTGGACCGTCTGCAAACATCATACTTCTTGACGGAGTACTGCATCAGGGCGACAGCATAGTTGTAGGTAAGCGCGATGGTGCAATTTCCACCAGGATAAAAGCGTTGTTGCTGCCAAAGCCCCTTGACGAAATGCGAGACCCTCGAGACAAATTCAAGCAGGTCAACGAGGTAATAGCTGCTGCAGGCTTGAAGATCACCTCGCCGGACCTTGAGGGAGTGCTGGCAGGAAGTCCTGTATACGTTTACAACAACAGTCAGAGGAAGAGCAAAGAGGAGCTTGACCGCCTAAAGTCACTTGTAGAGTCAGAGGTCAAGAATGCGATCGTAAGCAACACACAAACTAGCGGAGTGGTATTGAAATGCGATACTATCGGCTCGCTTGAGGCCATAGTAGACTTGCTCAAGAAAGCAAATGTTGCCATCAGGATGGCAGACATTGGCAACATCACAAGAAGAGATGTTGTAGAAGCCGCTGCAGTGAGGGAGAATGATCGCTATCTTGGAGTCATGTTAGGTTTTAACGTCAAAGTGCTTGAAGATGCACAAAAAGAGGCGCAGGATCGTGGAGTGAAGATCTTTAACGAGCAGATAATCTATAACCTTGTACGAAGCTACACAGACTGGGTGGCATACCAACGTGAACATGAAGAATTGATCATGTTCAATGAGCTGCCGCCTATATGCAAATTCCAGTTCCTCAAAGGATTCATTTTTAGGCGCAACGATCCCGCTGTCTTTGGCGCTGAGATTCAGGTAGGCAGGCTCAGGCAAAAGGTGCACGTGATAAATGAAGAAGGCAAGAAGGTAGGCATTGTACATCAGATACAGGAAAGCGGAAAAGCGATTGAGGAAGCAACTGCGGGCATGCAGGTAGCTGTTTCGGTCAAAGAACCGACAATTGGCCGTCAGATAAATGAGGGTGATGTTTTTTATGCAGATCTCAACAGCAGACAGGCAAAGCAATTGCTTGAGAGGTTCAACCATAGACTAAACGATTCCGAAAAGGAAGTTTTGAGCATACTTGTTGCTAAGAAAAGAAAGAGCGATCCGGCCTTTGGGTACCTTTAAGATTTGATCACTGGTACTTTTGAAGCAAGCCTTCCAGACCCTTTTCTCCCACTGCACCAACTGCCCTGTCCACTGTCTTGCCGTTCATAAACATGATAAATGTTGGAATGGCATAGACATCGTAGCGCATTGCAATCCCTTGATTGTCGTCCACATTCAATCTTCCAAATGACACCTTGTCGCCATATTTCTTGGCCAGCTTATCAAATATGGGAAGCATGAACTGGCAAGGGCCGCACCATGTTGCCCAAAAATCCACCAATACCGGCTTGCTGCCTCCCACGATTTCATCAAAATTTCTCTCGCTCAATTCTACCAAGTTGCTACTAGCAGCGTGCATGCTTGCCGTTTTCCTTTCTTCACTCATGTCCAGACAAGATACAAGTGCATGAATTATTATTTAAGATTTATTGGTTGGTTGCCTGCATTTTGAGGGTTAGGCACCTTTTTAGACGAAAATACCTAGTTCCTCTAACCGAAAAAGGGAATAAGGCCTTAGTGCCTGCGCTATAGTCATCAAGAATGTTAGGGCAGGCGCAAAAAATCGTGCTAGACGATCTAAGTGATCGTTGTTATAGGAGATTATTCATAGCTGTTATAGTTTCGCTGCTATTCGGAAGAATTCTTGAGAAGGACATCATGATTGCCTGCAGCAATATCTGCATACGCTTCTTTTGCAGGTTTGCCTTCGACCTTTACGCCCATACTAACACAAGATCCGAGGACCTCTTTGACAGCACCCCTCAGATCCTTAGCGTAAGAGCCATCAATCTTCATCTTGGCTATTTTGACAGCACTTGCCATTGACAAGTCGCCAGCATAATTGGTGCCGGAGGTGCCTGAGCCCTTTGCTATCCCTGCCTCTTTTGCCACCAGAGCAGTTGTCGGCGGGATGCCAACTTCAACCGTGAACTTTTTTGTTTCGGTATCTACCTCTACCTTGACTGGAACCTTCATGCCTGGAAAATCCTTTGTTTTTTCGTTAATGGTATTTACCACTTGCAGCACATTGACTCCCATTGGACCCATTGCTGGACCCAGAGGTGGCCCTGCATTGGCTTCTCCCCCGCTTACTAGAGCCGAGATGGATTTCTTTTCGCCCATAATATTCAAGCAGTGGATTTAGCCAAATTATAATTCTTGCTCTTATATTGAACGAAGATATTCAACTTGACATGTTTTTAAACCTGTGGTGTGTGTTAATGCCGGATGTCAGATCAGGAGCCTAATGAAGGCGTCGGGTCTTTGTTCTTCGAGCTTGCTGGTGACCTCCGTATCTTGATGCTGACAAAGCTCAATCAAAAGAATCATCGTCTTTCCCAGCTTGCCACAGGGCTTAACGCTACTATGCAAGAAGCCCACCGGAACATGACACGCCTGATTGAGGCAGGATTAGTAGCCAAAGGTAGAGAAGGCGAGCTCATGCTGACTGTTTATGGCAGAACGGTGGTAATGTTAATGCCAAGTTATGATTTTCTGTATCGCAACAAGGAATTTTTCCTTGACCACAGTCTTGGCGACCTGCCGACCAAGTTTATTCAGAGGATGGGAACGTTTCAGAGCTGTGAAATAGTGCACGGCGTCATGGCAATACTCCAGCGCTGGAAGAATCTCTACAGTGAATCTGAGCAATACATCAAAGAGATAATGGCACAGGTGCCACTCGACCTTATTGAAACAGTGAGCAATAGAGTAGAGAAAGGTGTAAGATTCTCCTATATTTTTGCCGCCAATGCAGTTGTCCCAAAAGGGCGAACGCAGATTCTCCAAAAGGTTGGATGGCGCAATTTCATCAGCATGGGCCTAGTTGAGCGCAGGATGCTGCCTGAGGTAAAGGTGATGACGATTTTTAATGAAAAACAAGGATGCGTGCTCTTTCCTAACATGAAGGGTGAGCCGGATCTAAATATCATGTTTTACGGCGAGGATAAGGAATTTCTTGAATGGTGCTCTGACCTTTTTGCATACCAGTGGGAAAAGGCTGGATCGTTTGACGAAAGCAAGCTGAAGAACGAAGTATAGATCACGTTTTTATACATCAGACTTCATCAAGCATGCATGCCAAAAGCTTTTGTTCTTATGAATGCTGAACTTGGAAGTGAGGATTCTCTTGTTAATGAATTGAAAAAACTTGAAAGTGTCAAGGAGGTGTACCAAGTTTACGGTGTTTATGACATCGTGGCACAGGTTGAAGCTGACACGATGGATAAGGTAAAGGAAACGATCACCTGGAAGCTTAGAAAGCTCAACGGTGTCAAATCGACATTGACTATGATAGTCATGGAATAGTGAGGCGTGTGGCTGTAGATACCTCGACCACCTTACAGAAGAAGTATTTGCACATTAGTGCAAAGGACACGCCAAGAAATACTATTACCAGTGCAAGTGTGGCATCGTAGCTAATGTCGCCGCGGTTTCACGCCGGGCTCTCCACAGAGGAGATGTGTATATTACTGTAAGCACAATATGTGCTAAAAATTGTGGAAAATAGGCGATCTGGATTAGGTCTCTTCTGCGCCCTTGTCCTAATCTATGATTACGTATTTTACCGAGCATTATTATGATTTACTTTATATCAATCTTCTTTATGATACTCTAGATCTCAAGACATCGCAGGATAGCAACTTTAATCAACCTGTCTGCCGATGACGGCAGCTGATGGATCTCTTTAGCAAAATAAGAGGCGGCAGCGAGCAAAAGGTGTGGAAGTGCGAGTACTGCAACATGATCTTTGATGATAAGGAAAGAATGAAGCGCCATAAAAGAAAGGCCCATGGGGAAAAGAGTGGAGATGATATGCCCAATATGAACCCCTTTGGCTTTTCATAGCACAAAGGCTTATTTCTTGTCAATACATTCTACAAGTAGACTCGGGTAGTGTTATGTTTCCAATACACGACGACACAGAACGTGTGCATGGAAGGCCATATCTGAATTATGGCATGATCGCTATAAACGTGATCGTCTTTATCTGGGAGGTATCAGCCACAAGCTTCTTCTCAGATCCCCGTGCAACTGAGGATATATTTATGGCCTATGGCGCAGTTCCAAGCAGGATAGTCAATGACTTTCCTGGCAGCGCGCCTACGATCATTACATCCATGTTCATGCATGGAGGAATTGCCCATATCATTGGCAATATGATATTTCTTTTTGTATTTGGCGACAACATTGAGGACAGGTATGGTAAGATAAAGTACATCCTTATTTATCTTGGATGGGGAGCAGCGGCAGCCCTTGCCCACAGCTTTTATGCTGTTTCAATTGGGCAGGGAGAGATACCTGCAGTCGGTGCATCAGGTGCAATTTCCGGCGTACTTGGCGCTTACCTTGTCATGTATCCAAGAGCCAATATCCTTACCATAATAGCAGTATTCTTCATCTACACAGTCCGTATACCTGTGCTGGTCTACATACCCTTCTGGTTCATAATGCAGTTGATCTTTGCTATCATCGGCCAATTGGGACCTGCCAGTGAAGCAGGTGTTGCATATCTTGCTCACATCGGAGGCTTTGTTGCAGGTGCTCTTACTGGCCTTGCATGGAGGGCGCTACCTAACTCAGTAAAATACAAAGATGCCGCAAAGGAAGTTCAAGTCAAGCAGATGTTCCGAAATCCAATGGCAAGGAACGTCCGGCCTCGAATCGAGGATGTTATGCCTGCGACGCCTGAAGTGATAGAGGGCCCAGACTACTACGAGGTGATCGCCGAGATCCGGGGCGTGTCAGATGCTTCCGACATCAGTGCAAGATACGAAGCAGAAACGCGGCAAGTAAGGATAGTTGCCAGTGGAACAAGAAAGTATGAACTATTAGCCAAGTTGCCAGACACCGCGGTTAACCCTGTAGTAAAGCACATTCAGTACGTTAATGGAATAGCTCGCATCAGGCTTGCAAAAAACAGCATATAATAACCTTACAGCAAATTTAAAATATCCCGCGCAGTCCCTTTAAGTTTACAATTTTAGGAGAAATGTGAAAAATGTCAATACAACAGGGTTCAGCTGGAGGCGTCCCGGTGTTAATTCTCAAGGAAGGTACAGCGCAGACCAAAGGTCGAGATGCCCAAAAGAACAACATCACTGCTGCAAAGCTGATTGCTGAGATCGTTAGAAGCTCACTTGGTCCAAGAGGAATGGACAAGATGCTTGTCGACACTCTTGGCGATGTAACAATAACGAATGACGGTGCTACAATTCTC
>DASUUX010000052.1:0-14817 GCA_036373855.1 Nitrososphaera sp. | reverse complement strand
TGTAGCAGCTAAGTTGAGAAAGGAGCGGAGCGACATGCACAACCTTCAGAAAGCACTTGAGCAGATAGAGAGAGACATCCAGACTAAGAAACTTTCCAAGGACGAAGAGCGCAAACTTGTTGCCCGGTCCAAGGAAATTGCGACCAAGTTGCACACGCTGAAAGTAATTCATAAGAGAGAAGATCAGTTTCGCACCATTTCGGCACAGTATGACCAGCTAAAGGATCAGGTCAAAAGGATTTTTAAGCTAAAAGAGGAGTACGGTACCAAAATAGGCAAGCTAAAAGAAAGCCTCGATAACCTGATAAACCTCCGTGAAGGCCTTTATGAAGAGCGTAGGCAGGTAATTCACACAGTGAGAGAAGCTGCTGCCAAGCTAGAAATGATTGAGACTCAACTGAACGCTATTGCTTTCAAAAAGTCGCGCATGCAGGCTGCAGAATATAGGCATAAGAGGCAGAAGGAGACGGGAGATAGGCGAGCAGCACGGCAGGAAGCAATACAAGAGCGCGCAAAGCGCGACAAGGAATACCAGGAGCGCCGTAACGCCTTGAAAGAAGTGGCGCTCAAAAAGATGACCACCGGCAAGAAACTTACATTTGACGAAATGAAGTTAATATTTGGTGATGCAGGCTCTGACTGAGATACGTTTTTTTGATAGACAATTGTAACCTGCCCTTGAAGATGGCAGGTAGAATCGAGTACAGTGGCAAGGTCTACGTCTATAGTAGTGGTATGCCAGCGGGTCATATTCAGCTCACAAAGGAAAGACTGAGCGAATATGGCGTGAATGAAAATGACATTGAAGTTATCGAAGTTCCAGAGGGCGTCCCAGAAGGGTCTGTAATGGTGACAGTTTGGCCCCATTATTTGTCGGTTGCAAGGGTCAAGCGAGTGCGCGAGGGTTCAATCTATGCGCCCCAGCTGTTTAACATCCAGCTATGAGATCTAAAACATTAAATCTTCTGTAAGCCCATTCTAGTAGGATGCTGACATTCTTTTGTAAGCGTGATCGCCACGGCGACTGTCCCGGCGATTGGCCAGTAGGCAATGTATGCGGGCCCGATCACGATTGCTCGTTTGACTTGGAGAGGGTCAAATGCCAGTGCACGTGCCATAAGGGAAACTGACTTTGTTAAGCTTTGCCTACAAGCAAAGTACTAAGAAGATAGGCGATCGAGTAATAGTGTGAATAGGGGCTTTGACGTTGCATTCAAGCAACGCTTCTTAAGAAGGGTAATGCATTACGACTTGAAGAATCCTAGAGATCAATCAGGAAACACTTATGAGAAGAATGGCAATTCAGCAGAATATTACAATAATGATACTGCATATACAGTGAGAATATGATGACGGTATATAACTATCATCAATCATAAGAATAATATTCACAATTTTCTTGCAAATCTACACTCGGAATACAGAAGAGAAAGGGCTACGCTTTATCTTCTCTTGCAAGAGCATTATAGCCTGGATTAGTGTTTCAGGGCGAGCGAGGAGGGCAACCAGGAACATAAAAATCAGCTGGCTGTATATTATCTACTCCTGCAGAACATTGTATGAGTCAAAGTACAACCCTCCAGTAATAGCGAAGCTCCAATAGCTACCACATATTTTGGTTCAGGCATTCGGTCATATACAACCCTTAGGCGAGGTGCCATTTTTCGGTTAACTGTGCCTGTACTATTATTAAGTCGCACTGTCGGAGAGAGCCAAAAGCTTCAAGAACGCCAAAGCGTTCCAAGTCATAAAGAGGACTCGAACCTGCACCAAGCTCTAAACTGCAGCACCCAGTTTAAAGGTGAACTGGCCATAACGAATACATTCTTCCCCAATTTACTGCTTGACCGAGGGGTTTGTCAACCGCCTTTATCAATACATCACCTAGTTTGCCTATAAATGCACCAAAGCTGGCGCTGGGATCAATGAGCTTGGGAAATTTCTCTTCTCGAGGAGATAGCTCTCATCCATGTCATGGTTTCTGTCTGATAGGCCAAAAGGATTAGAGAGAAAGGTATCTATGCGTGTATCCTATACTATCTTTCAACCTCTATAGGCCAGATGTTCAGACTCCCCGATGTATCATCGGCAGATTAGCGAACTTGGCATCTTTAAGCGAATACTGCAGCCGAATTATTAATTCTCTGGCGGACATCATATGTGTCCGCACATTAAACGATAAAGGCAGTAATTATTATTGTATCACTAGAGGACTCAATATGGTAGTGTACCTCAATGTAAGAGTCTGCTTGCTTTAATGCAATTTTTCTTGCTGATCGGCACTTAAATCCTGTGTAGTTATTGCAGGTTTTTATTGCAGCATCGATATAACGCAACCTTTAATTGAGCTTGTACACTTTTCCGCTTTGGAAAAAGGCAATCAAATGCTAGGCTTCTCTTCATTTCTATCCCAGCTCGGCGGTTTGTTTGGAGGAGAAGGGTCAGATCCTAGCAGCCCATGGATGTGGGTTTCCCTTATGTCACTTGCCATAATCCCATTTTTCATGATGTATGCCCAAAAGCTCCAATCGCGCGTAATTTTAGGAGAAATATCAAAGTCGCTTGCCAAGTTAAAAACTATGAGGGAAAATGCAAGGAGGGAAGCGATCGACTACATCAAAACTGCGATAAATATATCTTCTACTAATTCAAGCGATCCAGCACTAGGAGTTGACAAGTTCCTAGAATATTTTACAATCCTGCCTGTTGACCTTGACCCAAATGGGCTGGTGCGCAAACTGGATCACGTTATGCGAACTCGAGATGATAGGGTCCGCGCAGAGATCAAGAAATTGTGTTTAGGTGCAGGCGACAAAGAGATTTCAAAGATAGAAAACATCCTGGAGGCTGCAACTGCTCTGAACCTGATCTACAAGGTTGTAAGGCACTATTATCTAATGGGCAAGCGCACCACGAGTATGTTCATTCTTGTCCAGCTCCAAATGGTTATGCCTCTCCTGCTTGAAGAAGCTGAAGCACTACAGAAGGCCATAAGCGCGTTCAAGCGCGGCCAGCCAATAGGCGACGGCATAGGACCTATGGTTGTTGGTAAAATGATGTTTGGAAAGGAAAAGAAGCTTGCAGCAAAGGAAACAATATACAGCGAGGACGAGTACAAGGGCAGAAAGCTATATCTTCTTAAAGCTGAAGGGCCTGCGGGAACCGTCGGAAGGCCAGGCGAAGCGATAGCACGTCTTGTAGGCGACATGGGGATCAAGATAGATACAGTCATTATGATAGATGCAGCACTCAAGCTGGAAGGCGAAAAGACTGGCGACGTAGCAGAAGGGATTGGCGCTGCTATCGGCGGCATAGGTGTGGAAAAATACCAAGTAGAAGAAGTGGCAACCCGGTTTAACATCCCTATATATGCAGTCATCGTCAAGCAATCCGTGCAGGATGCAATCACGATCATGCGCAAGGAAATAGCGGAGGCGTTTGAAAAGGTGACAAATACCATTTATTCAGTTATTGAAGACAGGACATCTGAGGGCCAGTCAGTCATGGTAATAGGCATTGGAAACACAATAGGAGTCGGACAATAATAGTAATGCTGTTTGGCAAGAAGAAAGAAATCATGCCAGAAATATACTCCGAAGACACCTGTCAATCGTGCAGCGAAAAAAACAAGCGCCACTATGAAGAAGGAGATTATGTCTATGGCTCTGGCTTGCAATGCAAGAAGTGTATATCTTCCAAAACAGTGGTGACTGCAATCTATGGCGAGTATCCAGAAGAAGAAAAAAGAGCTATAGCGTGATAATGTTCACACTTGATTCTGTAGGAATTAGAGTATGCTCTGCTTGAGCCACTATTTTGCTGTGACCTTCAACAAGTATAGGGTATGCATGCACGTTCTTTTTGCTGACCAACACATCTGCAAATCTACGTAGATCCTTTTCATCATACTTGTCAGTAAGCCATCGCAGTGCAAATGGGAGTGTTTTGTAGCGACTCCAGATGAGTTCTAAAAGATCGTCTGCTTCCTTATTCTTCACCGGCTTGCGTGAGGTTACTCCAAAGATGTTCTTCGTCTTGCCTTCGTAAACAACCCCTTGACCATCTCTTGTCGTGATAAATGGCTCAATGGCATACGCTTCATTTGTCAAAAGAGAAAATGAAGACCCTCTCGTCCAGATGTTGGGTATGGACTTGCCGGCATGAATCGTGTATTGCTGAAGTGAGTGGCCGCTTAGATTCTGTATTGGCTTAAAACCAAACTTTGTTATCGTAGCTTCTATGACTCTTCCTATGTCGCTTGCCTTAGTGTTGGCCCTTGCAATTCTTACCGCCTCGCCAAGCGCCATTTCGGCTGTACTGACAAGCGCTTCATATTTTGGGTCATAGCAGACTGTTACAGCTGTGTCCGCTATATAACCATCGATGTGGACGCCAATATCTATCTTAAGCACGTCACCTTCCTTTACCAAGGTAGCATCATTTGGCTCTGCGGTATAGTGCGCAGCTGTCTCGTTGAGGCTTGTGTTAACTGGGAATGCCGGCTTAGCATTTAGACTGCGGATCTGCGCCTCAACTGATTCACAGATCTCAAATAGCGTCAATCCTACGTGGTATTTTTTGCGTGCGGTCTCTCTCACCTCTGCTGCTATCTTGCCGGCCTGTAGATAGCATCCAAGATTCATCTTGTTCTGATTTTGTATTGTCGTTCCTATATAGAGATTGTGCGGCGGACTGGCTTTATAACGACGGCTCATCATTACGTTACCTGATGAGACTTCTATACATGTCATGAGCCAGTAGAAAACTATTTGTGCTATGCCTATGGGCAATATCACGGACGGATAAGAGCATAATGTAGTGTTAATAGAGCGAAAAGTTTTCGGGAACAGGATATAATATCGAAATACTCTAGCCTAAATTCAACTCTTCAGTCGGCGTAGCTAAATATGCCTTCACACATTAAGATCCGATTTAACAATTTGGCCCCCGACAAGATAGAAGGGAGAGAGAGATACATATACATATATGCTGATTAATAATTAGTAGTACTTGTAGTTAGTTAGCCACCTTCTGCCATCCTGTGCATTTCATTATAATGTTGCATATATTCGCGCTCGGTCAAAAAGACAATATTGCATTTACTGCACATCACTGGCTCCCCCTCCTCTTCATTGTCAGGCATGACAAAGTTTTACCTTTCAGCGAGATATATAACAGTTCAACCAAAGCCGTCTGTTCCATAGGCCTTGACTAGGGCATCAAGCTCTAGCGTTGTAATAGGAAGCTGTTGACTTGTTTCCCAAAAGTCAAACTCAGGCGACATCAAGTACCCCTTTTGCAATTGCATGTGCCCAAGGCCAAGCACGTGGCCTATTTCATGCACAGCGGAGTTCCTAAAGGCATATGAGGGCAGGTTTATTTCGGTCTCGCCGTCGCCATGTAGTACAAGTGGCGAAAGATAGATTCGCAAATCAACGTTGTTGTCTCCCCAGCCACCGCCATCCTTTAATGTCACAGATGTATATGCGCCTGTCTGGGCAGGATAATCTGGAAAATCACTGTATCTGTCATAAATGTATATCTTGAT
Organism: Nitrososphaera sp.; assembly: GCA_036373855.1. Taxonomy (GTDB): domain Archaea; phylum Thermoproteota; class Nitrososphaeria; order Nitrososphaerales; family Nitrososphaeraceae; genus Nitrososphaera. Next base: position 9,269 of record DASUUX010000052.1, on the reverse strand, counting down.
GTCACATGATTCAAGCTCTGCCTCCGATTTGACAAATATTGCAGTGATGTTCCACTCTTCTTGGTTGCCGGTGTATTCCTGCAGTGTCTGCCGCCACTTTTGCACTGACAGCTTTGTCCACACATAGTATGCATTGTCAACACCGTCTTCCCTGTATATGCAGCTCTCTATGTCGTCCTTACCCCAGCTGTGCCTTGTCATAGGAACAAATGTCTCTGTAAAGTCAGTCTGCTCAGAATAATACTTTGCAGCCAGTCCTGGCGAAAAATTAAAAGCAATTAGAAGAAACACTACTACTACTACTGTCAGTGCAAGAAGCGACAGTTTCTTGCACATTTTTTCAGATGACTACTTTTTCGTCCTTGTCCAGTGTAGCAATGTTGAATGCCTGCTCTATTGTTGACACAAATATCACGCCGTCTCCGTGCTCGCCCGTTCTTGCGGACTCGATGACTGCCTGCACCACTTTGTCTAGCTGCTCATCCGGAAGCACTATCTCAAACTTAACTCTTGGTAGCAGATCGTATGCGACTGGCTGACCTCTCCATTGCAAGTGGAGTTCACGCTGCTTGCTCCATCCTGACACTGTAGAAATTGTCATGCCGCCAATTTTCATCTGTCTGAGCTTTTCTTTCACGACAGGCATCCTTTCAGACCTGATGATGGCTTCTACTTTCTTCATCTATATAGCATTGAATGTCATGTACCATAAATTGTTATTGTTCTATAGTTATTTTTATTAAAAATGCTTTATAAATTGCCATAATAGAGGTAAGCCATTTGAGAAATAAGAAATTCGTCCTTGATACCAGCATTATCATCGACGGTGAAATAACAAAGATGCTTGAAGCAGGTAATATAGAGGAAGAGAGCGACATCATTATCCCTCTCGCAGTTCTAGATGAGCTCCAGTCGCAGGCATCTACCAATAAAGAGCATGGCTTTGTGGGGCTGGAAGAGATAAAGAAAATGAGGGAGCTCTGTACCACAAAAAACATCAGCCTCCGATTTGTGGGTCAGCGGCCTGACCTCGATGACATCAGGCTTGCAAAGCATGGCAGGATAGATGCGATAATCAAAGATGTTGCGATGCATGAATCTGCTACGCTCATCACAGCTGACTATGTCCAGGCATTGGTCGCAGAGGCGCAGGGCATCAAAGCAATGCATATACGGACACCGACCAAGACAACTGACCTAGAATTTGAAAAATACTTTGACGACACGACAATGAGCGTCCACCTAAAGGAAGGAACATTTCCGATGGCAAAGAGGGGAAAGCCGGGTAACTTCCAACTTGTCAAGATAAGCGAAGAAAAGAGCACATATCATCAGCTGTCAAACATAATCAAGGAAGTATCTGAAGCAAGCAGGGTTACAGGAACGGGATCTGTAGAAATAAGCAGGAGTGGTGCCACGGTCCTTCAGTTTGGCAACTTCAGGATTGCAATAACAAGGCCGCCGTTTTCTGACGGATTAGAAGTGACAATAGTCAGACCAATCATTCGACTTGAACTTGAAGATTACAATGCAAGCAACAAACTGATGGAGCGGCTTTCAGGCAAGGCGGAGGGGATAGTAATAGCTGGTCCGCCGGGGTCTGGTAAGAGCACGCTTGCAAGCAGCATTGCAAAATTCTATACCAAAAGAGGAAAGATAGTCAAGACCTTTGAATCACCACGTGACCTGCAGGTGCCTGATGAAGTGACGCAGTATGGTCCCCTTGAGGGCAGCTTTGAAAAAGCAGTGGACATTTTGCTCTTAGTGAGGCCCGACTACACCATTTTTGATGAAGTGAGAAGGGCGCAGGACTTTGAAGTGTTTGCAGATATGAGGCTTGCCGGCGTGGGTATGGTCGGTGTAGTGCATGCAAGTAGCCCGCTTGACGCAATCCAGCGCTTCATGGGCCGAGTCGAGCTTGGCATGGTTCCTCATATCTTGGACACGATAATCTTTGTGCGGGATGGCAGCATAAAGAAAGTCTACGAATTGACCCTGACTGTTAAGGTGCCAAGTGGCATGACTGAGGCGGACCTTGCAAGGCCTTTAGTTGAAGTACGCGACTTTGAGTCAGGTGTAATAGAATACGAAATCTACACGTTTGGAGATGAAAACGTCGTAGTGCCCGTGTCGAAGCTGGCCAAGGGTGGCGGACAGACAGAAAGCGGAGTTCGCAAGCTGGCGCAGTCCAAGATAATGGACATTGTGCGCAGGTTTGATCCAAGCGCCGAAGTAAACGTTATTTCAGATAATAAGGTGCAGGTAAGAGTCAGCAAGGAAGCGGCACCTAGAGTAATAGGCAAAGGCGGCTCTACCGTTTCCGAGTTGGAGGAAATGCTGGGCGTCAAGATAGATGTTGAAGCCAAGATTCCTACTCTAGGCAAAGAGATCGAGTTTGAGTTAAGCGAAACGGGCTCCTCCATCAATATTCTAGTCGATGATGATGTTATCGGTAGTACAGTTGATGTATATGTCGAAGACGAATACATTTTGAGCAGCCAGGTAGGCAAGAAGGCTAGAGTAAAGATAGACAAGCGTAGCGAATCTGGAAGGAAGATCCTCAATGCAATAATTGCAGGACAAGAAGAGATCAAGGTATTCATTAGCAGACGCTAGTCAATACCTTTGATCCTCTGGCTCTTGACAAGCCTGATGAATTCTTCAAGTTTTTTGAGAGTCTCGGGATGCAGATGGTGCTCAATACCCTCGGCGTCTCGGTTGGCGGTGTCTTCGTCCACTCCTATCATCTTGAGAAAGTCAGCCAGAATACCATGCCTGTCATGCATGTTCTTTGCAACAGCCACTCCGGATTCTGTGAGGCTTATACCGCGGTATCTCTCGTAGTTTACATGGCCGCTCTCGTTTAGCCTTTGAAGCATTTTGGTCACGCTGGGTGAGCTGACGTTGAGGTAGTCAGAGATATCAACTGTAGTGGCATAGCCCTTCTGGGTTATCAACTCATAAATGACTTCAAGGTAGTCCTCCATACGGGTCGTCCTGGCAATCTTTTGAGCATTGTGGGCGTCACGAATGAACTCGAGGCGATTCCCGCCACCACCACCACCACCCGTTATATCGTTGGCCTTGTACTTGAATTTCCTTGTCAATTGCATTATCTCCGCGACTTATATAACAATAAATACTATAACACTGTTAAAAAATCTTGCAGCGTATTGAACTTCGTTATATCGACTTCACAGCTCCACTCCATGATTGAAGACAGAAACCTTCTCATAATAGATACCAGGCCGTTCTCAAGCTATATCCAGTCGCACATACCAAGCGCGGTCAATATTGACCTCATGCAATTTCACTGGATCGATACCTCAAAGTCTGGCATCATACAATTCAACAGGCAAAGCAGACTTTTACTCTCAAACAGTGGAGTTTCAAAAGACAAGTTTGTTGTCTTCTATGATGACGTCTCAGGCATATCCGCCGCAAGAGGCGTCTGGCTCTTACTGTATTTTTCTCATAAGAAAGTCGCAATGCTAGACGGAGGACTCAACAAGTGGGGGGCAGAAGGGTACAAGACTGAAACTAAGACTAACCCATTTGTGCATTCAAATTTCAATGGAGAACCAAACCCCAAGGTTCTTGCCGACTTTGTCCAGATAAACTCAGTTATCAATAGCAAAAAAAAGTCATTCATAATTGATGCTCGCTCAAAAGACGAGTACGATGGCACTGCGATCAGGGCAGCGCATGCAGGTCACATTCCTACTGCAATCAACGTTGACTGGAATGATAACCTAGATTATGGTGGTGATGGTGGTGGTGTTTTCAAGAGTCATGACAAGCTGGAGCAGATGTATAGCAATATTCCAAAGAATGCCGAAGTGATAATATACTGCCAAGGGGGTTACCGCGCCGCAAATAGTTTCGTCGCTCTCAAGATGCTTGGCTACAAGAACGTGCGAATGTACCTTGGCTCTTGGGGTGAGTGGGGCAACAGACTGGACTTGCCAGTAGAAAAAAAGCCTAGCCGTAAATGAAATCCGAGCTCACTCTCAGCAATTTCTTGTTCCTTAGAAAATGGCAGTTGGTCAGGCCGTATTTTTGCGCCAGCTTGAGCACAAGGAACTGTATAAAAAACGTAGCTTGTAGCAGCAATTCAATTCCTGTGTTTTTGAATCCGACATGCACTGAAGAAAACCCTTCTTCATTCAGTCTTTTGCTTAACTCCCTGCTGTTGTTGTCATCATCTCCCAAAACTATTGCTTGATCGGTCTCTTTAATACTGAATAGTGGAGAATGGCAAAACTCTTCAACGGGATATGGCATGGCTCTTGCGCCAAATACTTCGTTAAACTTGAGTGCGCCATACATGGCAATTGCATGCAGCTGACCATTGCCAAGTATGAAATAGTTACGACCACTACTCCTCCTCCTCCTACGTTTGCTATCAATTTTGCTAACTACTTGCCTAGCCTGCTTTTCAGCACAGTTGTATATTTTTCTAAGATCGGATGGTAGCTGTAGTTGTGTGGTAAGTGAGATGCATTTGATCATGCTAGCTGTAAAGCTGATGGTTCCAGCAGTAATAACACCTGTATTTCTATACTTCAGCTCGATTGTTTGATCGCATGATTTGGCCAGCCTGCTTGAGGGTCTTGCCGTAATAGCAGTAATAGTACTGGCTCCATGTTTCCTGGCAATTTTGGCTGCAACAATATTAGCTTGAGTATTGCCTGAAATAGAAACGATAAACAAATTGCGACTCTTTACCGATAAAGGATTGTTGATAATATCGGTAGGGTAGCAGCAAATAGCGTGGCTACCAGAAAAATATTGTGCTGCAAGTCCAGCAATGTGGGAATCGCCTGAGCCAAGAAACAAGGAGTCACTGACAGGCGACGATAGCTCAAATTCGTGCAAGTCTTGAACTTGGTATTCTATCTCTGCTTGCATAGCGTCTATGGCGTTCATAGCATAACAAATTCAAATGGTCTTTAAAAGTTTGAAAGGTTACTTTGTCTTTTCTTCTTCTTCTTTTTCTTCTTTTACTCTATTTTCCTTGCTCTTCAATCACAATCATAGTCAATGTCGAACGCACTTTATCTATTCGCCTAACATGCCAAGTTATTGTTTCTCTTAGTTTATCCATAGAATCTGAGCTTATTCTAGCAATTATGTCATAAACTCCATATACACCTGATACTTCAACGGTTTCTGGCAATTTTCTTATTTCTCGAATTATTTCTTCTTCAGAACCCAAGTCACAATTGATAAGGACGTATGCTGTTGGCATGGATATATGTAGATTAAGTGTATAGTAAGTAATTAAGGAGTTTGCATCTTTCTTTCATCCACACACACACAGTTGTTGTTAATAATAACGTCTTAGCTTCAAAAATCATGAGAGTAATCGACCTCACAATGAGGATAACTCCTTCCATTAAGGTCTATCCTGGCTCGCCGCAGCCATCCTTTATCCCATGGTCCACGTTTGAACGCCAAGGCTACGATTCTGAGGCGATGTTCATGAGCACACACACTGGCACACATGTTGACGCCCCTAGTCATTTCAAGCCCGGCCTTGCAAGCATTGATATGATCTCTTCCCATAGGCTTGTTTGTAAGGCAGTTTTGATAAGGGCTGAAAAACGCGCCAATCAGCTGATAGAACAGCAAGACCTTGGCAATCAGATAAGACAGGGTGATGCAGTGGTTATTGCCACTGGCTGGGAAAAAAAACATTCAGGCAGCAGGAATTACATGTCTCAAAACCCTGGCCTATCAGAACAAGCAGCAAGATATCTTGCCAAGAAAGGGGTAAACGCGGTTGCGATTGACTGCCCCAGCATTGATGCTGGCGCTGATAGCAGGTTCACTGCTCACCAAATATTGCTGTCATACAACATACTAGTTGTTGAAAATCTCTGCAATTTAGACAGAATGACAAGCAGAAATCGCAGGAGCAGCAGCGTCACCTTCACTCTGATAATTAGCCCACTCAAACTAGGAGGTGCAACCGGCTCGCCTGCACGTGTGCTTGCCCTCTTGTAGGGTGGTGATGGTGCCGTCCTACTATACAGTTCTATAGAGCGAACGTCGAGAACTACATAGCAACAAGCTTTTTAGAGCATATATCAATCCCAAGCGCATGGAGCTGACGCGTCCAAGAAAAATGGAGCTATTACATACGCCTAAATTGGACCTCCTCAGAATGATGAGGGAGAACTCGTTGACAGTTGAAGATGTGATCTTTCTCTTTGCATCAAACAAGTTGGCTCCGGCCGATATCAGGATGAATGCTCCAACCATCTGTGATAAGCTGCTTACTATGTTTTTGCGCCAGATGGCTGCCAAGCAAGAAACGACTATTCCCCCACCTATGGCTGCGTAGCCTGCCCGCTCTTTTGTCAGTGAAATGTAACTGTACAGTTGTTGCAACCATGGTCTTCTAAGGAGAATTGGTGCGATAACAATGATCGCAAGATAGGATAATTTTTTCTAGGTAACTTGATCCATAAAAGGAAGGGTACCATTTCTTATGGTACTGAAGCATTGATATAGCATTAAATTATGCTATGTGTAGCAGCGTAACTTACCGCAGGGCCCGTAGCTCAGCCAGGTAGAGTACCGGACTTTTAACTAACTATAATAGAAAGAAATCCGGCTGTCTCGGGTTCGAATCCCGACGGGCCCGCTATGATATCACTCCTAAAATAGGATTCTTGTGAAAAAGGAGTGAGATAAAGAAAGATGCAAGAAGAAGCGTCATCAACGGCTCTTTGGTCAATATTCCTTTACGGTGTGAAGGCTTCGATACTACGGCTAGGTAGATCTTTCTTTCTGCTCAGAGGAATAATGATCCAATGGTAGAAGAGGAGGAGGAGAAGAACAAGAAGAAGGAGAGGAACCGCGCACGTAAGTTGTATGTAGCTGTAGGATTAGGTTCAGTCGTCATTGCAGTCGGGGTTTTTTCTTTTCTCTACATTTACCCTCTGGAATGGCAACGAGACTTTGCAGATGTTAATGGCATCCCAAAGTCAAATTTGAGGATTGCGATCATTACTGACGCCAACTTTTCTGACAATGGCTGGGGGGAGTCTAGCCTAAATGCCGCGCGTTACATAGAGCAAAAATATAACTTTAGTATTACCCCTGAAGACAATGTAGCAATTCCTGACATTGAAATGACACTAAGAAAGTATGCCGAGTCCGGATATGATTTGATAATAGCACATGGATTCCAATGGGGCGAACCTGCGTTGCAGGTGGGTCAAACCTATCCACAGACCAAGATAGTTGTGTTCACTGGCCTTGTAGAATCCAAGAATGATGTCGCCTCAATCTTCCCACAACAGCAGGAGGGATCATTCCTTTTGGGGGCACTCGCTGGTATGTTGACAAATAGCAGCGTCATCGGGTTTGTAGGTGGAGAAGAGTATCCAAATGTTGTGAACATATTTGAAGGCTATAAGCAGGGTGCGGAATGGGTAAATGACAATATCACTGTCATTGGAACTTACCTCAACGACTGGGACAACCCCGCAAGGGGAAGAGAGGCTGCTACATCGATCATCAGGCAGGGCGCTGACTTTATGTTCCATGTGGCAGATTCCTCTGGCCAAGGGGTAATTCAGGCGTCCGATGAAAGTGGAATTTACGCCTTGGGGGCTGTACAGGATCAGAACCATCTTGCCCCTGACACAGTACTCAGTTCATTCGTTCTAGATGTCGATAAAGCATACGATAGTGCAGTGAAGATGGTTATGGATGGTAACTTTACAGGCAAAGTATTCAGGCCTGGAATTGAGTTACAAAGGGAGTCTGATGGACAAGGAATCGTTTATCTAGCACCTTTCCACGGCTTAGAAAGCAGAGTGCCGGAGAGCGTACAGGAGCGGCTCACTAAACTCGCAAATGAAATTCTACAAGAAAAGTTAGAGGTGCCTGAACGACTTGAAGCTGAACCTTTGAACACATAGAAGATTTTATCATGGTATTTTATCTACTTCACTGAGAAAAAAGGACAGGATCTTGAGCGTCAATAAGAGATCAAGGAGAAATCTTGGGATTATTGCAATAATCACCGCTATTGCGATTTCCTTGTCTCTTATCTCCTTCCAATACTCTCAATATTCGGCCGCACAGATCGAGGAAGTATCAATTCGTGATACCCGGTCAAATGCCGAGATCCAATCTTATGATCTAGGTAATGCTTTGGCTAACAAGTTTGATGATATCACTTCTTTACTACGGATAATAGGAGCGTCTCGCTCTATTCAGGAAGGGGATCTGAGCAGAGCAGCATCTATTTTCAACGAAGCCCAGTTGGCTACCTCAGATCTGGTCGACTTTTACATGTGGCTTGACAAAGATGGGAGAATAGTCTGGATAAGCAACATTAATCAAACAGCCTATGAGCAGTACCGAGGATTAGACCTAAGCTATAGGCTTTATTTTAGCGAACCAAAGGCAACACATAATGTCTATTATTCTAGCATTGTAGATTCTAACGACAGAATCAATAGGCTTTACATCTCATATCCAATAATTGGAAAGAATGTGTCTGCGCAGCTTGATCCTGTAGCCGTCGTCGGATCTTCCCTGGGAGGCGAGTTCAGAGGGACAGTTGTAGCAGGAATCAGAACTGACGTTTTGGGCAAGTACCTCGAGAGCCAAATATCACCGAACTTGAAGGGTCAAGTAGGTCTCATAGATAGAACTGGCATAATTCTTTACTTAAAGGATAGTGAATATGTCAGCAAGAATGTCTTTGGCGTAAAATTCCAGTCTTTTCTACAGTCACTTGGCTCAGAAACAATTAGAATAATGAACTCGGGCTTCAAACTGGGGCTGCAGGGATATTCTGGCTCAGAAGAGATCTCTATCAATGGAAAATCAGCCTTTGTGTATACGCCTATTCTCTTCAAAGGGAATCAGTTTGGAGTCCTTTACATTATTGCACCATACACACAGGTTGCTGAGGTAACCGCACTTGTTGAGAATCAAAAAAATCTTTCGATCTTGCTCATCATTGCTATTGGAGCCTCCGCCGTCACAGCTGCATTCGTAATTCTTCAATGGAACAAAAACTTGGAAAAAACTATAGCGCAAAGAACAGCCCTGTTAAGGGAGGCTAATGAGGAGCTTACCGTCCACGATAAACTTCAAAGGGAATTTATTAACATAGCTGCGCATGAACTTCGCACACCTCTCCAACCTATTCTAGGATTGTCACAAATTCTTGAATCCCAGTTCGGGGAACGAAGTGAGGAGATGAAGGTGATCGCTAGAAATGCAAGAAGACTTGAGAG
>DASUUX010000051.1:0-9426 GCA_036373855.1 Nitrososphaera sp. | reverse complement strand
AACTTCGATCTTGCGCACGAAGACAAGACGTACTTTGATTCGGATTATTGCATCATACATCTGGATCAAAAATTGGCGCCAGGCGGGTATGCGTGGGTATTTCCAAAAGGAAAGAGCAAGGTAAACATTGGCCTTGGAGTTCAGCAAAAAGCTTTTGATATTCGCAACAAGGCAATGGGAGTACATACTGGCCTAAAGACGCTCATAGACGAGTATGTTGAAATGAACCCTGCTATTGCAAACCCGCGCCTTGCTGACGGATCAGATGATAATGGCAACGCATGGGGCACATGGCAGGTGTCTGTAAGGCGACAAAATGACTGCCTTGTGGCAAACGGTTACATGCTTGTTGGCGACTCGGCATGGATGCCTAAGCCACTAGATGCCGGAGGCATTGGGCCGGCAATAATTGCTGCCACAATAGCCGGCAAGGATGCAGTGGAAGCAATACAAGCAGGCGATACATCTGAAAAAGGGCTCTGGCAGTACAACAAGCATTTTATCGACGACTATGGCTACAAGACGGCAGGCCTTGAAGTCTTCCGCAGGATGCTACAAGGGTTGACAAACGAGCAGATCAACTATGGCATGAAGCACTTTTTGTCCAAGATGGATATAGACAAGATTACGCAAGGCGAGCATCCAGAGTTCAGTACTGTCGACAAGTTGGGTATGATAATCAGAGGTGCAATGAATAAGAAACTTGCAGAGGACCTAAGGTATTGTGCCAGCATTAACAAGGTATTGACTGACCATTACCACAATTATCCTGACACACCAGAAGGCTTCCCTGAGTGGCACAATATCCTAATTAGACATCTTGAGGCGGCATTTTTAAGATACAAAGATAAGAGTTCATCTACTGCTGAGTTTATGGGAAGAATTAGCAGTAGCCAATCAACAACAACAACGAGACCAACGGCAACTCCACGCTGAGAGAAGAGTGAATCAATTAGTATCTTACCTCTGCATTTTTCTCTTTTTGTAAGAAATATGCCACATCCACAATATGTTAAATTCCCTGTGATTGAGTCAATAGATCTAAGCGGAACGTCTTCTACCATACGTCAAGCAGCCGACAGGATGGTCGAAGCGTACCTGAAAAAGGAGCCTTTGGGAAAATTTAGCTATCGCATATTGCTACCGCGGGACAAAAAATCAACTAGGAAGGCAAAGGAGATAGGGCTTGCGTTTCAAGGAGAGTTATTGCTCAGGTTACGCAAACAAAAGATCGTGCCAAATATACGTGAAGTGCGCTATATCCACGATGAGCATCATTATGGATGGCTGCTTGCAAACCCCCAGGTGTATGAGCAATTTGAAAAGGGCGTCGTATGAAAGAAGAAGATGATGATGATTTGATGTTGTTGTCGTTGTCAGTACTAAAAGTACTTGCCTAGTATATCGTCTAGCTCTTTTTGGAATTTGGTATGCAGTTCTTGGTTTTCCTTTTCTTCAAGGCTTGCATTGCCGACCTTTTCGATGCTGTTCATAACTCTGTCAAATTCTGCTAGCCCTTCGCTGGCCTTTGAAAGCCTATTTGCAAGAAAGAATACCGACGAGAGCATATAGTTTACCTTGTCGCTTTCAAGCTCAATTTTTTTAGAATCTGGAAATGCAGAGTCGAGGCACTCCCTCAGTTGCCTTGCAGAGTATTCTAAACATTCTCTGTTGCCATTGCAGGCTGCGGATCTCTTGCCCCATTCGGTTATGCAGCTGATAACTGCCTTTGAGAATTCTGTCAATTGCTATTTTCAGAAATAGTAATTTAAGAATAAATGAGTTTCAATCTCAAAGAGCCATGAATTTATTGAGATCTACAATGAGACGGATATATTATTTAATGCTGTCAAAATTGGAGCGGGGTTACAGGCTACAAAACCTATATGATGTTACGTGGTCTCAACATGACGCTTTGTCTGCATTAGTCAAGCAAGAGCAGTGCAGCAAGCCAGGAAAGATGTGGCTGCACTATGGATATTTGAGCAATTTCATCAAACTTTGACGTAGTTTCAGACTAAGAAATAACTAGACCATTATAAGAGTATAGATAAGTAACTGTCTAAAATTAAAAAATACATTCCCACTGTGGGAATACAAGCGTTAAAATTTTTACTCTACTACCCTAATATGGTACAATGCCTCTTGCACAAAATTGTTTTGACTCTGGGTAGTGAAATCTACTATGGCGCCCCTAAAATGAATCTCATGCTGACCTGGTCCCAGAGGTGGAAGAAAAACCCAAAAGCCGTCCGATACGCCTTGAGTTGTACTAGCAGGTAATCCGAAGATGTTATTTTCTGGTAGAGTCAAGTTAAAAAGTGGGGACTGGACTCGGTAGCTTCTAAGCTGTGATTCGTCGATGGCCTGACCATCAATTCGGACCATTAGTTCAGTGACTGCATCATTTGAGGAAACTGCGCAGTTTCGCAACTCTGATTCAGTCTGCAGAGAGGGATATTCTGCATATGAACATTCAGTATTTAATACTGGAATTAGTATAGATTTACCTGCTGGTATATCGCAATTACGTTCATTCAAGCCTCCAAAAGTGCCAGCCAAGAACCATACTGGGCCGCTTTGGCCTTCGCTGCAATTCTCACCTGTTTCATCAGCAGCTGGATTTCTGTCCTCTGGTATGGATGCTACCCATTGCCACCACCTCGCAGTCCATTCGCCATAGGTTAGGTTGTATTGTATTGTGTCTGCCGGAAATGGTGTTGGAGTTGAACTCATACTGGTATTATTACCTGAATTAATTGTGTCGGAACTAATTTGGGCAATGGCGGTAGGCTGTTGTGATGGATAGTAAACGGCAATACCTACAATAACCACAAATGCAGCGACTGCAGCTGCTAAATGCATAGTCTTTTGGTTGGGTATGCTAGATCAGGGGGATTCACTTCACAAGGTATATAACCTTTCTCTCAAAGCAGAATACAAAAAGGATTTCTGGATTGATACCTAGGATATTGCCATATTCTTCGCCACGATGTTTTGCCCACTGCTATTTGCTTTCAGCAAAGATAAATGCCACCTAATCTTATTCTTACAATATAGCCCAAAGGAACAAAGCAAAATGATTAGTCCTGTTGATAGTGGTGGGAAGGATAAGAAAGCATCCCTCATTCTATCTCATTCTATACTGTCAAACAAGGTAATTTTCGTTGTTTGCTTAGTTGTGGCTATTGCATTGGTAGCGGATGTTTGGCTGGCAAGGACCTCTGATCTATTGTCTCCTAATTTAAGCCGCGAATCTGGTATAATGGCAGTCTTCGTCTTGATATCAGTCGCATATTTTATAGGTCAGTTTATGATTCTAGGTTTTGTCAGATACAAGAGCAAGGAAATACATTCGCGAGCAAATGTGCGATTTTATACAACTTACAAAGTTACGATGTCAGTTCAGATTGCGCTGAGTATAATATTATTGTTTGTCATTTTGCAGCTCATTTTAGTGTCATATTATTTTATTATGGCTTTGATTGTAGCCGTCACTATCAGCTATTCCCTGGCAATAGCTATGATGGTGTTTCTAATGAAAAGTTTCCTTTCCTGGTTTAGGATAAGCAAAAATTTTGTTATCTTCGCATATGGTATATCTGCTGCAACACTCGCTATTCATCTTGGTTTTACACTTTTCTTTGCTGCTAGTGTGCTTTTGGATGTGCCCGCAGAAGTGAAAACAGCAATTTCCCGACCTCCATTTTTCATGCCCGGCTCTATCAAATTCTTACTGGATGATATACGTAATCTGACATCAATTCTCTCATTTAGCGTAATGTGGGGCGCTACTGTCCTGCTCTTACATCATTACTCGCAAAAAATAGGCAGGATAAAGTATTGGATTCTTGTAACTCTTCCGCTTGTATATTTTCTTAGTCAGTTTCCAACATTATTTTTGAAAGTCTTTGATCCTATAATAAAGGAAGATCCATTCTTCTATACTTCTTTACTCACTTTTATTTTTACATTAAGTAAACCTGCGGGAGGCATTCTGTTTGGAATTGCTTTTTGGACAATATCTAGGAATGTATCCCGTACAATAGTCAAGGATTATCTTATGATTTCAGCTTTGGGACTTTTCTTTCTATTTACTTCCGATCAGGCCATAGTACTGACCCCGCTACCCTTTCCGCCTTTCGGTCTCGCTTCAGTGTCATTTATGGGCTTGTCTGCCAATCTGATTTTCGTAGGAATCTATTATTCTGCGATATCGCTGTCACATGATGATAGGGTTCGCCGTGAAATCAAGAAATTTGCGATACAGGAGTCACGACTGCTCGATAGCATTGGATCTGCTCAGCTTGAAAAAGATATATCAGAAAAGGCAACAGCTATTGCTCAAGTCCAAGATTCTGCAGCTGAGAGACTAGGCGTCCCACCATCCATTAGTGAAGGTGATATTAAGAAGTATGTCGAAGATGTGCTCCATGAGATGGCAATAAATAAGAAAACAGACAAAAGCTAATACGCTAGGTTACAAATGCGACATTATATGTCGCCGCTTGCAATGATGGTCCATAAGATTTATGATGAAAATCGGAAATAACGTAATGCACATGTATAGGATAGAAAGTGGGTTGCGCCAGAAATGTGTCACATAAACATCTCAAGGGGGAGGTCAATATTCCTTCCTCTACATCAATCGCGATTTTAGCTACTGTAGCCTCATATATATCACATTAAGCATTGTCAATATGATCATTATACGTTGAATTAGCGTTCCTTAATTATGTGCAATTTCAGTATATTTCTTAGAGAGGCTAAGAAACACGTCTCCTTTGATTATACTTGCTATAATCATTAGAATTCTAACCATATGACTTCTCCTTGCTCCATATTATTAAACTTTAACAAATATTTCCCAAATATCAGAGTAAAATCGAACAATTTGGATTTCTCTCCTCCAAATGCTTCCCCTCTTTTCTACGAAAAGACAAAGGCAATGAATGCGATCCCACTGCTAAAATAAAATCTTAATTCCAAGCCGTATTCGGCGAGCTCGAATACTGCTTCTAATGAGATCCTGGCCCTTTTACTGCTGATTTAGCGTATCGCTTATAATGCATAGGTAGGTATTGGATGCCCAACGAGCAGGACTCAAAAATACTAAAACATCTAATACTCAATTTTCCTACCTCCGAGCCAAGAGATTCTATGCATTTATTTTCATTAGGAACCTCCCGCTCTACTGTCCATGAAGGACACCAGCAGTTATTCCTCTACTTTGAAACAAGCTCATGATTCTACTTTAGTTGGAAATCAGAAAATTTTATGTGTATGACTTGCAGTGGTCAAAACGTAAACAATATAGCTTATTTTCCAGTGATTGCACAGATTCTCTAGCTTACCTCTGTACCTGCCTGCTAGGCAATATACAGGCAGAGGAAAGGCCTATGATGAGAGAATATTTTTTCGTGTCTATTGAAGCAAGGAGCATGATTGTAGTTCTGCTTTCCAGTATAGATTATGCCGCTATTTTGTATTCCATCTCATAATTGAAGTACCTACCTTTAACTCCAAATTTCAGCGTATGTTCACCACTTTCCAATGCCTTGCGGTTTAGTATGACATAATAGCCAGAAAATGCTGCCGTTAATTTTCGTGGCAACAAAAACACATTATCGTCATCATCATCAATGGTTCCCTCAACTAGATAATTGTTTTTCAGATCTTGTCCAGTTAATTGCTTGGTATCATCGAGATCAACTGAAGCAGGTGGTATCCCCTTGTCATCATCTTCTCTATCAATTATTTTCTTAGCGATGTCGCTTAGACTAATCCCTTCCAGTCCTGAATACTCTTCCCTGGTTGAATATTCAGTTAATACAGGAATGAACAAGTTCCTCGGGTCATCTTTTATGTCAATTTTACGGGGAACAATATTCGGTAGCGCTGAGGAAAGGTTTCTCTGTCCGTCATCATACAGCACCGTTGAGACTCCTATATCGTCTAAATTTTGAACAGCTTTCTCGCGAGGGATTCTACCAGTTACTCCCGCAAGCCATATTAGCGATTCATCGTTATTATTAACCTTCCAATTTCGGCCACCATCACTGGGATCAAATGGGTTCTTCTTATGGTTCAGGGAGAGGGCCCATCTGTACCATTCTTTGACCTGTTCTTCGTTCGGCCTCTGAAATATGTCGGCCATAAATCCTATGCATCTACACTTGCTTATAAGCTTGTAAGATAATAGATGAATTGACAGATAATAACCAATAGGCCGAAAAAGTGCAAGAAGCAGGGGGACTTCTGAAGATAGATCATATTACAGGTAGAGGCGTCAACCAGCGTCTGGCAATAAAAGCATTCAGTTATCGGACTGTTAAATGGTAACGTGCTTCTACCCATAAAGCATCTGTCTTGCAGGTACTGAAAAAGTGAATTTCGTGTCTGCCCACGGGGAGCGGTTTCAAGAAAACCCAGTATCCGTCAGACTTCGACTTTGTCTTTCCAGCAGGAGCTCCAATGACGTTCGCTTCAGGCAAGGTAATTTCAAATGGCGGTGATTCTATTCTCCTTAATTCGGAATCGGGTAATCTTTGTCCATCAACGGTTGCCATTATCGTTTTCACCTGGTCTATATCGGCTTGAGCGAATGCCCTTAACTCTTTCTCTGACTTAAAGTTGGGACATTCTGCAAAAGATGTTTCGTTACAAGAAACAGGAAAAAAAATTGACCTCCCAGCAGGTATTTCGCATGACCGTTCAGCAAAACCTTCAAACGTTCCTGCCAAGAACCATACATGACCTTGTTGATTATAAGAGGCATTTTCGCCAGTAGTATCTGTTACTGGATTTTGACCCTTTGGAGAAGAAAGGGCCCATATCCACCATTCAGCTGTCCATTCTTCCCATGTTTTGCCAAAAGGGCTCTCATCAGGTTCATATGTCAGCCGACCATTAAGAAGATTGCGACTTTCTGACACCAAGGTTTCTTGCAAAGAATAGATGCAACTTGCTATTAAGTTTTCAAGGAGGCCGTTATTGAATGGAGGGTCCAGCTATAACTAAGAAGATGGAATATACTTCCACTTCAAACATCCGTTCAAATAAAACAATATTAAGCCAATGCAGAAATTTGGTATGATAGATTCCAAGCTGCCTTCCTTACTCTTGTTTACCGCCCTCTTTTTGAAAAGAATTAATCGCTTCTATTAGCGCCTTTCTCCTGTTTTCCTCAGTCACGGTCGCCCTTATGTCTTCAATTAGCATCCTTGCAACATCTAGCTTCTTGCGCAGCCCAGATACAATATTGTCATATACAGCAAAGGGGTAGATAGCATTGTAGATCTCTTCCATTGTTGCAAATAGCTTTTCTGCATCTTCTTCATTTCCAGAACGCATTCTATCATAAACAAGACGTTTTATCTCCCCCACGCAGTCAAGGAGCCCTGTAAGGTATGACTCACCTGTCACATCCAGCTCTCTCATCGAGGGCATCGGCTTATCATCCATCACCGATTTCAGCGCGTAGGCTTCTACAAGCTCCTGCTCAGCCACTGCTATATACCGATAGAGATCTTCACCAGCATATTTTCTGAACTCTTCAAGCATTGACTTTGCCTGATCCATCTTGCTCTTTGCATCCTTAAGCTGGCTGTGATGCATGGCTACTATTGATTTGCTGCATAACATGACAACATCGCGTGTGCCTTTGATCAGTTTCTCGCGTCTATCTTGTACATCTTTGAGGCTTTTGTCTATGTCTTCAAGCGAACCCTGTATACCTGATGATGAGGACGATGCTGATGACGACAATTTTTGTATAAACACACTCCCATTAACTTTGTTCGCAGTTTCAAATAAAAACACTTGCTACAGATATCTTTAAAGATACGGGATAAACAACGGTATAGCTGATTGGGAAACATCCGGCGCAGCCGAGGCTACAACTATGAGCATACTCTTGTTCAGAGGCTAAATAACGGGCATTGGAGTGCTCGGCGATTGGGCGGCAGCAGTACTGGCCTTCCAGATATTGTGGCAGTTAACAACGATGCGGGCATCCTGCTGACGATTGAGGCAAAATCAGGAACAAGTGATATTCTCTATGTACCGCTGGACCAGATTGAGCGCTGCTTAATAGTTCGCAATATGTTTGGCATCTACCCAGAGCGACACATAATACTTGCATTCAAGTTTATGGGCAAAAAAAGGTTCAGGCGAAAGAATGAGACAGTGTACGAAAGTCGCAGGTTGATAGAATATTACAAAGTCGCGGATATTGTAGTACGTATGAAGGCTCTCCCAATAATCAAATGTACGTATGATGGCAAAACCTATGCCATATTCAAGAACAACAAGACTGTACCGCTTGATCTGCCAGAGTATAGTATGCCATTCCATAAACTTGAGCGTCGGGTTCAAGTAATAGCCCAAGCAAGGTTGCAGCCTAAAGCAACAAAAACAAAAACAAGAACTACTGCCTAGAAGATGCTTTTTCAGCGCGCTCTTAATGTTATGCTTCTGGTTAAAAGGGCTAAAGGATTGCTACAGCTTCTAGGAGGAGAGGAGAGAGAAAATCTGAGCCTTGACAACGAGAATCAACTAGTAGTATCATGCCTGAGAAGTAGAAAATAATGGAGTAACGCTCTAGCTGTTCTGTCATTATCTATAGATATGATTAGAATTCACTTTGTAGCATAGCTTATCAAATTTCGTTTCCTACATTTGATTTTCTAGGTAACTTCAAATTCCGCTTACTATTGAAACGTCAAAGCCGTTGATATAGGAACAATTGTGACTAACTATCTTTTCCAGAAATCTAGCCAATAAGCCTGTTTTTGTAGGAGCAATCTTTGGCAACATTAGGGCAAGCTATCGATAGTGCTGCCGCAATTTCTTCAAAATGTCTATTACCTGCTCATCTGCCACAGACTCAAAGTTGCGGTAAAACTGGTTTATTGCAATAAAGTTAGATGGCGTTATGATAAATTTAAGTTGGTCAGCCTCTTTCTTTAACGATTCCGCTGCTTGCTCTGAGGCTACAGGAGCAGCTATTATCAGTTGCTTGGGTTGCTGCTTCTTGATCCATCTGGCAGGGGGGATCAAAGTAGCGCCTGATGCGACACCATCATCGACCAATATTACAGTTCTGTCTCTGATATTGTACTCTTGGTTATCAGGTCTATACAAAGCAGCTCTGCGGTCGATTTCGTGTGATTGTTCTGCCTTTTCCTTCTCTATGTACTCTGGAGAAACCTTGAGCCATCTAAGCTTAAGTGCGTCCAAATATACTGAGCCATCCGGCATAATCGCACCAATTGAATTTTCTTTGTTGTCAGGAGCTCGTAGCTTTCTTGGTATAACGATATCAAAATCAGCCTTTAGTTTCTGTGCGACAACATCCGCCACTACGATTCCACCCCGAGGAATTCCTAAGATCAAAATCTGCTGTTGTCGATTCTTTTTGGCTTT
>DASUUX010000050.1:0-6814 GCA_036373855.1 Nitrososphaera sp. | reverse complement strand
AAAAGAGATAATCCCAAAGCTACAAGATATTACATATTACAACAAATGCCAAGGCATACTTGCAAGAAAACCGGGGCAGATCCACAGAAAAGATTGGGAGTGGACACTAGGGATAATTGCTATGAAGAGATTTGGCAAACTGAATAATAATAATAGAAATAATACGGCGCTAGGAATTGGAGCCGGAAAAGAGCTAATTCTATTTTATCTAGCAAACCATCTTGGCCACCTCTATGCTACTGACCTATATAGCACAAAGGAGTGGGAAAGTTTTGCACCTGCTGATTTTCCAGATAATCCAAGCAAATATTCGCCGTTTCCATATAATCAAAGTGCTTTGACAGCATTAAGAATGGATGGCACCCAGCTGGAATTTCCTTCCGATAGCTTTGATATTGTATTTTCCTTTTCCTCTATTGAGCACTTTGGCGGAGAAGACTATTCTGGTGCGCTTAAAAGTCTAAAAGAAATGGAAAGGGTGCTCAAGCCCGGAGGCATTGCCATAGTGGCAACTGAATATATAATTAACAACAAGAACCCACCTGATCTCACTAATCAATTTTATAACGAGCGTACAATCTATTCACATCTAATTGACAAACTAGATGTAATGAAGCTTGTAGAGCCATTAGATTTAACAATATCTCAAAAAACATTAGATAAAGGTATTATTGATGCATTTAATGCGGTGGACTGGGATAAAAGCAGAATAGATGATGACTTTAAGCAAACTAACCCTTACATAGTCATCAAGCTTGGTAACATGTTAGTGACATCAATAATGCTTGTTTTTCAAAAATGAACGGCGCCAGCCATCTCTCGGATACACCACTTTGTTTTGTCTTTACGTTGTGTTGTTGTGATTGTCTATTGTATGCTGTCTGAGTTCCCCTCTAGATGCAAAGGACTTGTTACATATTTCACATGAAAAGCTAGCAGATACACCAGGAGTTGATTCCTCAGACTCATTTTTGATAGAGGCTCCTGTACCAGCTCCTCTATAAGAAGAATCATCATGGATCTCTTTCATTTGGCATCCATAGCGAACATAATCCATGAGGAGCTATGACCCCGATGAGCGTCCCAGTATATCCATACCTTCATCTGTTACAAGTTGACTTGAAACTCTCAAATTCTCTTGACACAGGGTTATATGAGACGACAAATTATAAAAGTAGCAAGGATGCTCTCTACTTTTAGAGATACATCGAAATAATAAATACCCAATTACTTATAGACCATACCAATCTTTGTTTGCTTTGCATAAGAATTAAATAGCTTCAATTTTACGAAAACTGCCATTTCTGTTAGTGTCGCCTGCTCCATACGTTAAGTTGTTGTATCATCATCACTACTAGTAATCATATTATTATTCTTATTACCATTGTATATTTCTAAAGCTCTTGCTATTTTCTTTCCGCCGTCGGTTCTTTTCAAAAGAAAGTTTAGTTCCTCGATCCCAAGTGAATGTTCTTCCCTTGAGCCATCGGCATTTTCGAATCGTAATATTAATTCGTTTTTCATAGGGCTTTTTTCCTTTAACTTCCTTATAATTGGCGAATAGTATTTGGCAGTAATTTCTAAAAATATAGTCACCAAGCTTGGATCGTATGCTATGATATTGCTGTTGCCTAGGCTTATAGAACTTTTATTTGCGTCTACAACCACAGCATCTTTATCATCAACTCTGATTGAAGATAACTTGCTGTACAATGCTAATTGGGATGGTTCGTGATGTAGTATGAGCTCAATCTTATCAAGAACAGCTCTGCCAAGAAGCAGTATCTCTGGAATATCAGTAGCTTCAGCTATGTCTTTGATTCCCAATATGTCTTGTACTTTTCCTTGCTCGCTTGAAGTAAAATCTATTCTTGGCAGTTTATTATACTCTAGATAATGTGTTCTAGGCTTTGTAGAAATGCTGGCAGCATTTATAGTAGTAGCAGCAATCCTATCATCGTGGTGGTTTAGTTCTGATATTCTATATTTGATCTGTATCAGATTATCATCTGGTTTGGAGGGGTTATCTACAAGCACCACCAAAAGATTCTCTTTGCCATCAGTGTTTGCCGAGTAAACATAGTAATCTTCAACATTCTCAAACTTTGGTGCTCTCTGACTCTTCACCTCTTTGTCAAGTCCTGGCAAAAAATCAAGGGATTTTTTCAGCTTTTTGGTTATTGGAGTCTTCAAGCCTACAGGTATCATTATATTCTTCAAACCAAATTCGGATACCTTTCTTCTTTGGTTCCAAAATTCAATTTCTGTGCTCCTGATTGAGAGAGAATAGGAGATAGATGTAGTGTTCTCAGATAAACCGGAATTATTTGGTGGTAATGTGTTTATCAGCAAAATATTGTAGCGTTTACTGTCCCCAAAGGTATCATCAATAGATATCTTCAGTCCCTTTTGAAGATTGGATGTCATAATGTAAGGTAATTTTTCATAGTCCTTTGAAATCAATTCATTCAAAGGTTCTAATGCACTACTCAAAGACCCTTCAATTCTTGAATAAATGTATCTCCGATAACTATCAGATTGTTTGAGAAACACTTCCCTGGAATGAATAATGTTACTTCTCAGGGTACTACTTGATATTACAAATGGATCAGCTTCGCTTGGAATCGAATATCGTTCTCTTAATGGTTCATTATACCTGATCCCAAAATTGCCAAAGATATCTCCGAGGGCGCTGCTTAATTGATCCATCTTGGAGACTATTTCAGATTCCAAAGACTCTGCATTAGCGAGTACCGATCTGAGATGTTCAAAGTCATCGTGTGCTTGGAAGATGATATCCGAAAGACTAGAAAAATCCTTGAGTTGAGATAAGAAATCTATGTTTTGCTCTAATGGAGTATAATCAGCGTAAAGATACCTTCCTCCTTTTCGAAAGTTATTGCCTTTGCCTTCTCCTGTTTTCATGTTATTGTTTTGCTATCAAGTATGGATATCCATTTCAAGGATATAAATCAAATATTGAAATAAAGAATTAGTGACGACGACAGATCACTTGATGAGAATTGATATATAATGCCTCAGCAATAAGCTCGACGTTTGATGAATTGTGATAACGTCATGGGTTCAAATTCCACCTAAATCCTACTTTCTCCTATTTTATATCCCTACCAACTCTTCCCTGATCTCGAAAGCAACCTTTTTCCTGTAAATGATATAATATCTTCTGAAAATCAACCTGTTCACTGGGTCATATCCCACCTCAATTATCTTCCTAAATGTTTCAAGATGCGAATTAGCGATTATCGTTCCAATGCCTAATTGTTTCTGTCTTATCTGGAGTGCTATCTTTCTAGGTAGATTGCAGACAAAAATCTTGCTGTGCGCTCTTATGAGCACCCTGCCTGCATCAGTCAGTATTACAGACCTTCTAGAAATTGTCTTTTCATTTTCTCTTTGTTCTACTATATTGACCCTTACTGCAGAGCCTGTCAGTATACTCAGAACTTGCTCTATGGTGCCTGTCTCTGCCAGCAGAGTCTTTTGAGCCAGTCCAAGCTTGATCCCAGATCTTCGTTCAAGTTCAAAAATATTTTGCAGCATGAAGCTTCCAAAGTCACCTTTTTTCAGAACTGCACCTGCCACAGTATGGTTGGTAGGATAGAAGTGTTATGAAAAGATTATCCTATACGCAACCATAGAGAGGGCAAATGTTATTGTGCCAACACTAATGGCCTTGAGGCCATTCTCAAGTCTACCGGCCCGAGCAGCGTTGCCATTTCTCTGCTTTAACTGCTTGTAGGGTCGAGACATTCTGATCTCGGCATAGCTGGCAAGTCCTGTCAAGCCTGCCGCCGTTAATGCGAGGACGCTGATCGAATTTGTCTGTATGATATATCCCGCTAACAGTGGCAAAGATCCCCATGACACTGCGAACCAAAAGTCATTGTGGAATAGGCCGCCCCATATTTCATAGTTGTACGTAAACAAAAAGAACCCTTCAAGCACTGCGATGACTGCTAGAAGTGGAACAAAGAATACAATGTAATGGAGTCCGATTGCATAGGCAGCTGTAAGTGTTGCTATCATGATCGTCAACATCTGCACTTTAGTAAAGTAGCTACCCCACGGTTTGGTTTTTTTTGACCCAAGGCTATCCGCTATGTGAGCGGAAATTCCGAGTGCAAGTGCGTAGATCAATGCAATCGCGCCGACCCTATCCCATGCTATCTCGCTAGCAAGCATTGAGCCAATAATGGCAAATGAAACACACATGCCGGTGTAGGGCAGAAATAGCAAGCCAACAAAGACGCGAAATCTCGTAGGGCCAAACTTGGGCACGAACCATTCATTTAGGCGCGTCTCGTTCTCTGCACTCATGGCTTTTCAGCAGAGACGATAGCAGAGGTACCGGCGGTGTAGCAACTGCAATTGACATTCTGAAATTTTCTATTCTTAAGGGCATATATTGTCTGATCAACCCAGTCTGATTTTTTTATGACATCATCCAGCTGCCCAAAAACAACCTTCCATGGGGTAACAAACCTTCCTGCTAGTCTGAGCAATTCAAAATATACGTGCCATAGATTACGTATGAGCCCTCTAGGATAAGTAAAATCATGAAATACTACAATCCCACCTGGCCTGAGCACTCTCCAGCATTCGTCAATTACCTTTTGGATGTTGACGTATTTGGCGAGATAGGAGGATACCATCGCATCAAAGGATTCATCCCTGTAGGGCAGGACTTCGGCTGTGCCCTGCGCTATGGGCGTCTTCATCTTACGCTTCAAGGTGATGAGGTATTCAAAGGTGAGGTCAATCCCTGCCACGCTTTTGCCTCTCTCTGCTAGCATTGACGATAGGATGCCGGTTCCGCAGGCAAGCTCCAGAATATGACTACGGTTGCTGACTGCCCTTATTATCTCATGTTTCCAGGCAATGTCCTGTCCAAACGTCGCCAGCCTAGAGATTAGGTCATAGCTGTCAGCGTTAACACGAGTAAAGAAGCGCATTGCCTGAGCATGGCCCTCGTGAACTAACATTATCAGTGCTATTACAGTCCCTCGCCTACTTTTATGTATTGAAAAGTAAATCAACGCCTCTGAGGCAATAGAACTTTGCTTGTATTTTGTAAACTGGCAGCGTGAGGTGTCACTCGAGGAGCGAAATGGCCAGAAGGTCGTGGTGAAGAGAAACAAGCCCACAAAACAGTTTCACGAGTTTCTCATAATGTACGCTTACTCGCTTATTTCGAT
Organism: Nitrososphaera sp.; assembly: GCA_036373855.1. GTDB lineage: Archaea > Thermoproteota > Nitrososphaeria > Nitrososphaerales > Nitrososphaeraceae > Nitrososphaera. The sequence goes on along the minus strand of DASUUX010000050.1, from coordinate 1,598 downwards.
GCTGCTTTTCCACCCGTCTGCTCCACTTACATTTAGCGAAATAATTAGGAATGAAGGTTGCGAGATGCGAAAGAACTTAAGAAAGATCGGGATATCTACGCCGGTGCTGCTTTCGATGTCTGATACAGACCTAATAGAGGAATATATTGAGGGTGGAGACATCTACCGGGCACTTGCCTCTGGTGGCGACGTTATGTTTGCATACGAGGCAGGGTGCATTACAGGCAAACTCCATAAGGCCGGCTATACCTTCGTAGACAACAAGGCACAAAACTACCTTGCTAGGGGGGAGTCTGTCATAAGAACTGATCTAGGCTTTATGAAAAAAACTAATTCGCACTACTCAAAAAGCATGGACATAGGGTCATTCCTTGCAAGTGTAATGGACTTGGACAGGTACGGTGAAATAGCCAAGTCGTTCCATGACGGCTACATGTCAGAGGCAGGCAGCAAGTTCTCCTATCTCTCAATAGTCATACGTAACGTTCTGTCAGCTGGATTTTCATCAAGCAGCAAGACAACACTCAGCAACATGCTGCTAGACTCCCGGAGCTTGATCGGTCTCTAGATTGGCGGAAGCTCTGCTTTCTTGTCAAAGCCGCCTGAGCCAAACTTGCAGTAAAAGCACTGGTCAGACTGCATGTAGGTTAGCTTTTGTATTGATATTGCTCCCAGCCTGACCGCCACCTTTGTCATGAGGCGGTACTTGAAAGGCATAGATGGTATCACTTCTTTGAAGTAAACTTCATAGTGGTCAGGACAGAACTTAAGCGTCACCTGAGCCTTCTGGCGGAACTCTGGCGAGGTTTCTTTATTATTTTCGCTCATTGTCTTAGCTACATTAATCTGTTCTCTAATGTATTCATGCTTGGGACATGGGCAGTCCTTTCCGCCTGGATGCTTATAGGCAGGAGTATTTTTCCAGTCAAAGCCTGGAAAATTCTTTTCAAAATCATCCATCGCTATCGTACACTACGTATTCTACTCTTATAAAGATGTAGGACAATCTCTAGTTGTATAGGGGCGAGTAATGCTAAAATGAATGCTAATTACGCTTACATGGGGCCTCAGAATGACAAAAAATATATTTTTGATGTTATAACACTCCGTAAGCGACGTGGTACGAGACAGTGACAGTGCTATATTGACAGCAACAGCCACAAATAGCAATTCTGGCGACGACGACTTAGATCCTAACCGCAAGACTTTGCTGGAATTTAAGAGGGCTGTTCAAGAAGAGCAAAAGTCAGGTGACAAGAGGATAGAAGAGATAAACAGCAAGCTTGACAGCATAAAGAAGCAGATAGATGAAGAGAGAACCCAGCTTGACGATTTTCGCGCCAAGTTAAAGCAGGTCAACGAGGAAAAGGACATTGACTATCCAAAGTTTGTAGAGCTACGAGAGAGCCTCATCGAGGCCAAGAACCAGATGAAGAGCCTAGATGACAAAGTTGGCGCTGTAGCAGCTAAGTTGAGAAAGGAGCGGAGCGACATGCACAACCTTCAGAAAGCACTTGAGCAGATAGAGAGAGACATCCAGACTAAGAAACTTTCCAAGGACGAAGAGCGCAAACTTGTTGCCCGGTCCAAGGAAATTG
>DASUUX010000049.1:0-6736 GCA_036373855.1 Nitrososphaera sp. | reverse complement strand
GGATACCCTAACATTCGTTAAAGCTCTCTCATACTCACCCAGGTCGTGTATGGCTTTGATCATCCCCTTGGCTGTGATCTGCCCAACGAGGTCACTATTCTCCTTTACAACAGGAAGTGCTCTTAGACGGTAAAGACTCATTATCCTAGCTGCGTATCCTATAGTACTTTTCAATGACAAAGACGGAACTATCTTTCCAAGTACCGAAGGTCTTGCAGCTGTTATATCCCGAATTGAAAGCAAATCCCGTATATTTATGCAAGCAATCTTGTTTGCGAGCGGGATGAAGACATCGTAGACCTTCTTTTCTGTCATCAATCCTATTATCTTTGAAGCAGAACTGTCAGGATCAACTATTGCTGGCGGCTCGATTAGCTCTTGCACCGACCTGCTTTGGAGAGGTCTTAATGCCTCGTGTATCGCTGCGGTTGTTGCTGTAGGCAATTGTGCTATCTTTCTTACAACCATGCTGTCTTCTTAATGATTTGATATCGAAGCATAAAGGTGTTATTCTAGAAGCAAAGTCAAAGGATGTCGAGCTGTTTGGTATCATAAGAAATGAGCTGTGGGCGACAAAGCCTAGCCTTTCCAGTGGAAATTGCAAGAAACTTAAGGCCAACAGGATAAGCAAACTACTGCATTGTATCAGAAGCAAAGCGATTTTATTATTGCCATATGCCAGAACCCAAATGAACTGTTACTAAGAGACACCCCTATTTGAAGCTGAAGACTACTTCTATTGCTACTTTTCCTGTTCTTTGCAACTAGATCTATGAAGAATATGAAGAATGCAAAGAATACGTAGAATAATGGCTCATTGAGTGCATAACCTAGCAGTCCCAAAAGTTCGACAAATCCCCATGCCCAACTGAGTTTGAGTTGCATGTTTCTCTCTCCCTCTATACCCCCACTCTATTTCCACTACTGTTCCTCCTCTGCCATCCATTCTGCTTTCAGTCCGTCTTCTTCAAGGTTCTGGGGAGCCGTGTGAACTCCAAAGTAGTAGTGGCTTGCTAGACCAACGCCCCAGCCGACAAGGGGAAAATAAACCACGGCACCTGCGGTTCGGTCACCGTGTTCAGCGTTATTAGACCGGCGTTGACTCCTGAGTAAACTATCTCATGAACCTTAAATCCCTGCCTTTGTTTCTTTATCATCAGCTTGCGATATGTTTTTTTGTATTTTTCAACGGTTATTTCACTCATGAGTAAAATGACCATCAAGTGACAATAAAGGAAAGCGTGCAGTGCAATGCACAGGAAACACATTTTTGATGTAAAAAATCATTGGTGAGCACTTCTTGGGACGGACTGAATAGTAAGTCGTTCCTTGTAATGCAATCCAAGGTCTTAATGCTCACTCAAAGTAAAGCACAACATGATGAGTAAGGATAACATCAAGCAATCTACAATCTCTACAAATAATTCTCTCAAGTATATTGCAATTGCATTAGCAGTTTATGCGGCGTGAGTATGTGCTACCTACATTCTTGAAGGCAGAATAAAGCTATTTCAGCGAGTCGACGTGGCAGAAAGGATAACTTAGGTGTCGGTCGCCAATCGTACCAAATCCGTCACAGTTGCTATTCCAATATTTTTGTGATTATCTAGCTCTTCTACAATTACATGCGTAACTGTCTTCTGAGCCATAAGTTTGGATGCTCAGTGAAGGGAAGAATTCTTGCTTGCTTATTGAAACCAACAGAGGGAACACCAAAGAGGCCGCGATAGGCCACTCTAATGAAACCGCATTTGCAGCTATTTTCACAATATCACGTTCTGTCAAGATCTCAACGATCTTGTTGTTTTCGGCTACAGCTACGGCGCTAATGTTTTTCTATCTTACATTGCCTTGACAATATCTAACACGGTGTGTTTCGTGTTTGGAACTTTGAGACTTGTTGATTATTCAAGACGTAGGAGAATATATATATATACACTTCAGACTTCCACATTTCCTGATCAAGCATCTGACGTAATTGCTTTAGAACTACCACTCATCGTCGACATTCCTTTTTATCGACATAGATCTTCTGGCAGAAAGTCAGCAGCAATCATTATGAGCTATGTTATTAGTAAGAGAGCTTATTCTTTCTAGAATAGCGGTGGTAAGTGTGCCAGTTAGGACAAGCAATATCACCATTAGGTCAAAGGGTGAAAATGACATGATTGATATTACAAGCCAGGTTGAACAGGTTATCAAGACTGGTAGCCTTTCAAACGGAATTATCACAATCTTTATCTCTGGATCGACTGCAGCAGTGACAACCATAGAAAATGAGCCTGGCCTGAGGAAGGATTTTCCTAGAATGCTTGAAAGGATTGCACCAAGTGAAATAGAATATGAGCACGACAATACATGGCACGATGGAAATGGACACTCTCATGTACGTGCGTCCTTGCTAGGACCGAGTCTTACGGTGCCATTCAAGGACAAGAGATTGATGCTTGGCACGTGGCAACAGATAGTACTGCTAGAGATGGACATCAGACCTAGAGAGCGCAAGATAGTTTTGCAGATGATAGGAGAATAGTGTATATGATGAAACTCTCCTAGGCAGCGTTTTAAAGGCTAGAGAAAAAACCGTGATGATATAAAGGAGTGGACATCCTAGTGCACTCTCAAAAATTCTTCGATATCTAGCTAATGGTACAGCAGCGCGTCCGACGATAAATTTGCTGCGCCGTTCGATGCAGGCATAGGTCATTCTGGCATGCAGTCAATGTGTAAGGTGCAATACACCCCAGTATCACAAAAGGCTGTGAGCTAGAAAAATTGGTATATCTGTTTATTTAGACCAACAGCGTATTGTAACTCTACAGGGTAAGTAGTATGGGAGGAGCAGTTTTTAGACCAAAAGATCTGGCAAAGGGTCGCAGAAGGATCATAGAAAATGCATTGAATGATATCAATCCAGATATTAAAGATGGAGTAATAGACCTGCTCAGTTCTTGGGAAGGGGCAGCATCTGAGCAGAAACTCAAAGAGATGCTCGGTCAAGAAAGGGCGGGATCGCTTCTTAACAGGATAGAGAAGAAAAACAAGCAAAAGAAGCTATGAGGAATACACATACACTTCAGTTAGTTGCACAGTCTGCAATTCCTTGACATGATTTAGAGGCTGCTGAGAGCAAATAAGCCTAAATTAGCAATAGTGGCAAATGTCTTTGGGATAGAAGATTCAGAATCATCAAGCCAAGACCACTCTATAACCGATCTAGCAACAGATGATGCGCTCTATCTCTATTTTGCAGATCGACATTGATAATAAAACTGGCTCTCTTTTTGAACTGATCAATTATTGGGTGTTGCAACCTTTTGTGTACAACAATGATCACCGTTTTGTCTGTCTCTAGTAAATCCTTTGTACAAGCTATGAATTCTTTTGATTTGAACTCCATCGGACCAAGCTCATCACATATGATCACGTCAGAATTCTCGATCGCGCTGATCAACCGTTTGGAAGCAAAATTGCAACCATCAAGATTAACAACATATCTTCCTAATCTAGGACCGTTTCCAACTGTAGATGCCAACGTCATTCTTTCATTTGTTGTCAAATCAACGAACTCAAAGCCTGTCCTTGTATTGTTATTTCTTACTTCTTTAGAAATTATGCCACCCACTTTCAAACTTCTCTTCTTTAGTTCTTCAGCAACATGGGTAACGACCGTACTTTTTCCAATTCGGGGGTCGCCAGTAATTGCTAGGATTGTCATCGTGGTTGGTTATATTACCTATACTCAACATATGTCTATTACGAGTATAACAGGTTGGCAGAGGCTCAAAAGTATCTTGAAGAGTATAAGAAAAGGGTAAGAAATCCAGGAGAATTCAAGGTGTTTGCTGAATGAAAGGTCTTAATATAATCAGAAATCATGATAGTGAGATCATCGCATCATGATAGAGGAAGCATTCTTTCAGGTGCTACGGAAACGCAGATCTATTAGATCGTTCGAGAGCAAGCAGATCGAGGAATTCACGATAAGTACAATAATCGAGTCATGCGATTTAGCGCCATCAGCAGGGGGCTTGCAATCATTTGAAATCTATGAGGTAAAAGGCAACGATAAGAAAAATCTCCTGACAAAGGCTGCCTTGGATCAGATGTTTATCTCAGAAGCACCTGTGGTACTTGTGTTCTGCGCTAACGCTTCTCGCTCAGTTCGCAAGTATGGACAAAGATCGATCCTCTATTCACTCCAAGATGCTACAATCGCAGCAGTTTATGCGCAGCTCGCAGCTCAGGCCTTAGGACTTGCAAGTGCGTGGGTAGGAGCATTTGATGAGAGCAAGGTTTCAAAGGGATTAAGATTGCCAGATGATCACAAGCCTGTAGCAATCATCCCAATTGGCTATCCGGATGAGAAGCCTTTTAAGAAGATTACCAGAGGTTCAGGGAATTTGCTTCATGTCGTTGCATAACAATCGTGTCATATGTCGGTTGCTTGCCATTTACTGAACCATCCTCTTTGTTAGCTCAGGACTATTACGGATCTTACATGATTTTGACCATTGCGAAGTATTTTTCTATAGCAGGGCAACCAACTGAAAATGCGCCCAAAGGTTACCACTATACTTCTTCTCTAAAATGAGGGAAGGGCTAAAAATAAAATCTTCCTTCTTTTTCCAACGCTTTGATAACATCCTTGTCCACCTGCAGCATAGTTTCGCTATTTTCCCTCACGTATGCAACAATGTCGGTTGTACTCATAATCCCAATAGGTTTTTTGTCCTCTTTATCTGTCACTAAAATATGCCGTATTTTGTTTCTGACCATAATGTCGGCTGCTTCGCCGATAGAAGTATCAGTATTGACTGTCTTAACAGGCGAAGATATTATCTCATGAACCTTCACTTTCGAGCTGGCCTTGTCAGTAGCACATATTCGTCTAACAAAATCTCTTTCAGTCACAATCCCAGCAGGTCTGCCATCCTCATCTACAACTGCAAGAGAACTGATATTTTTATTTGTCATTTTCATAGCAGCTTCCTGTGCGGTGTTCAGACGGTTTATTGTCTCTAGTTTTTCAGTCATCAGTTCACCTATAGTGAGAGAAGAGCGGGGAAGGCTCATGATGATGCTATTGTAGAACTTAGTCTTTATCTTTTCTATTTCTGTCTAGCAAATCCTTTGTCTTCGCAACGTTTGGCAGCAGGAGACCAAAATTTTGTGTTGATTGAAAATATGGTATAAGTTTAATGATAACGCTTGCCAAATACTAGATGGAGAATAATGGACAATAAACCTGCTCCTAGTCCAGCAACAGCGGGTAAGCTCATGACTGAAAAACTAGAGACAATAAACCGTCTGAACACCGCACAGGAAGCTGCTATGAAGATGGCAGATCGGAACGTAAGTTCCCTGGCAGTTGTAGATGATGAGGGCAAGGCAATGGGAATAGTAACTGAAAGAGATCTGGCAAGGCGCATCTGTACAACTAACAAAAGCTGCGATAATGTAACAGTTGAAGAAATAATGTCTGCTCCAGTCATAACTATCAAACCAGATGAGTCTTTAGAAACAGCTGCTCGGTATATGGTTCAGAAAAGAGTGCGACATCTGGTGGTGACTGACGATGTGGATCAGCCTATTGGAATAATTACTGCAACTGACTTTACTGAATACTTGAACGAAAACGATGAACTAGACGAGGTAATCAGGCAAATATTGCGGGAACACGCACGTTATGAATAGGTAGAATAGCTAATCTATTGCGCTATTGACATATTTTAGTCGTATTGCCTACCCGATCAAAAGCGCCGCATCTCCTTCGTTTGTGTTATCCGAGGTTATGTTGTAAACTATTTCTTTCTCTTTTACGTCAGGATAGCGATCTCTCTTTTTTTCATGTAGTATCGCCTCCCTAGTAAATTCTTTTATGACGATAGCATACAATGCAATCTGCAAATCGGTGCCAACCTGCTCTATTTGATACTTCTCTACATCCGTCCCACCAATGCAGCGTCGATTCATTCTCCAATTGTCCCTGTCTTCTCCCCTTCAAAGTTGAATGTCGCATATACCACTATTATCATCTCTATGTTCATTCCTCCTATCTTGACAAGTTTTGTGACTGCGTAACTTAGCTTTCCAACCGATGGAGCACGTCCAAGGGCCTTTAAAGGCAAAACTTCCTAATGGCATACTCTCTGAATAGGCTGTTTATTGGCAATAATAATGCATTTTTGCTTGTTAACCATTGACCTTGCAATATTAATCAAAGGCTGTCAGCTTAGGCAAGATATTCAGATGTCTTAAGTTGCTCATTTTTGATATCACGGCTGCACCATATTTTTTCACATCTTGTATCCAATCTTCCTGAGGAAATTCTTCCTATCTTCCTGCTCATTCTGATCCTCGATTCCCTTAGGTTTGTATCCATCCACCACTCCAAGTATTGCCCGTCCCTGAGCAGTCTCCACAATGATTACTTCGATAGGATTGGCGGTAGCACAATAGATGTTTACAAGCTCAGGAACATCTCTTAGCCTTGAGAGAACATTTATGGCATATGCATTTCTCATGACAATCACTAGACTGTGCCCTGCCCCAATCCTGTGTACATATTCTGTAGCAAGTTTCTCTAGATCACCATCGTTGCCTTGATGTCTTATCAAGCAGGGACCGCTAGCTTCACAAAATGATATTCCGAACTTGATGCTTGGGACGCTGTTTACCATGCATTCATGTACATCTTCTACTGTTTTGATAAAATGACTTTGTGCCAAGATCA
>DASUUX010000048.1:0-3681 GCA_036373855.1 Nitrososphaera sp. | reverse complement strand
ATTTTTACCTCACTAGGATTGATTTGAAGTGATGGTCAATTAGTGTCTGCTTCCGACTTTCACTTAAGTTCTCAAAATCCTTTAAATTTTGTAGTTAATTCGACCATTTGTGGAAACCAAGGACAGATAAGTACAAATCATAAGCCTTAGCAATCGAACCCCTTTTCATGCAGAGACCTAATCCCACCGAACCCGCCAAAAGTCGCTGCATAAATCATGTCCTCATGTGGTTAACATTTAAGTATTTCACGCAATCTATTATATTCTTCTATAGTCATGTCTCCTCTTGCTAATATTATGCTAATTATAGAGCAAGGCTCCTCGTTAGTCGTTATTGTGTGATTATCATTCGATATCCATCCCAACAAATCTGCAGACTTGGCAGCTGCCATATTAAGGGCGTCTTTTGGCGATGCGGAGCCATTGTAAACTTGTTGTATAGCTTGATTTACATCTCCAGCCACCTCTGGATATTCAGGAATATTTGGTCTGCTTCGACCATGTGGAATCATTGAAACCATTTCTTCAAAGAAGGGGACTGATTCCTTTAGCGGTTCAGAGGATGGACCCTCTCCTAATGTTTGCTGTGTCGGCAAATAGCCATATTCTTCTAGAAACGGACTCAGTATTTCAGGTTGAGCCACTATTGTTATCAACTCCCATGCCAAGTCACTATTTTGCGATGTACTTGGTATAGCTAACTCCCATCCTCCCATCATAGTTGAGTTCTGAGTAGTCTGGTTAGGTACTGGAAACATTGGAATAAACCCAACTTGCTGCTCCAATGTTGACCAGGATTCTCTTGGAAAGAATACAGGCATCCATGAACCATCTATCATAACGGCAAAGGTTCTGTTAGCAAATTCGGCCCCCCAATCATGCTCCTTTTGCGGTTTTATTCCAGCGTCTACCTGCTGCTTCAGAAAGTCCATCGCTCTTACTCCCTCAGAGCTATTGTATGACGGAAACCAGTAAGCGCCTTCTGTAGGATGACCTTGACGCAGCTCTAGTATTTCTCCCCCAAGCATCCAAAGATACGGATACCACACATCCAGATCGTATGAAGCACCTAAAAGATGCACTCCTTGATTCACTCTATCTCCAAGGAAATCATTCAATTTTACTGCTGCAGAAATGTACCCATCCCAAGTTTTCAATGATTCTGGGTCAATCCCTGCTTCTTGCAGTATGTCTTTCCAGTACCATATGCCTCTAACATCAGTCCATAGCCACAGGCCATAGATGGTGTTATTATAAACACAGCCATCAATGATTGATTCGTATAGATCAGACATTCTACCCCACTCCTCAAATTCATCAGTTAGATTTCTTAGCAAACCCTTCCCTGCAAATTCTCCAAGCCAGATTTGATCTACAGACACAATGTCTACAGAATTGTTGCCATTTGATAGTCTATCTAAGATTTGGTTTCTTGTGTCACGGTAAGGAAAATCATCATATTCTATCTGTATGTTCATGTCTGGGTGGCGTCTATTGAGCTCATCAAGAGCAGGCTGGAGCAGTTGATTCCAGCTTCCAGACTTGCTTAGGTCATCAAAAATTCCTCTAAGGGTAACATTAGTTTTGTCAGGTAATGATGATTTACTTGTTGATGACTGATTTGACGAAAGAAGAGTGAAAGGGTCGTATTCAGTATTATTACTATTATTGTCATCATAAGTTGTTCTGTTATTAGAAGATAAATTGGTGCCGGTAGCTTGTGCAGGTTGTAAAATTGTAGTAGGAGTTGTTATGATAATGATCATTAGGAGAGCAAAGACAATACCCGGGCTGGTCTTGAAAATACAATATTGTTGGCTCATTTTGCCTAGTTGCTGCACCTTCTTCCAATCAATATTCTTGTACTAACTCCTGCTCTAGTGCTCTCAACCGCAATATAGATAGACTAGACTCCTGCTTAAAAGTATCTGTTATTTTTCTAGTTCGCCATCCCAAAGTAGCATAAAAGCGTGAGTACCCTTGAGCCCGCCTTCTAGCTGCATAGTATCTTAATTTTGAAGGTTTTTCTCTCGGGACCCTCTGAGCCCGTACCCCTTAATCTTACTGAATGAATGTTTCTCTACATTGCCATGCTATGACATAATATGAAAAAATCCTTGGCAACGGAAGAAACCAGAAGCTAGATGTAAACCGAACCGATGATTTGTTCTTCAGAATATATTTTTGTCCATAAAGTCGTCTGACAGCGGTCTACAATGGATCCAAACAGCCATCACGATTCATAGATAAGCTTTAAAGTTCTAGCAATAGAACCCGATTATATACAGGAATCTAATCCCTCTGGGCCCTCTCTTCTACTAGCATTGTCCGTTACTTTTGAAGTTATTTTACCAATTCTGCCCAATCGGCATTCATGACAAAATTGACCTAGTCAGATAGATTTGATGAAATGAGTAACGAGCAGAAATGTGTTTCCATATCCCCGACTATATATATACACTTGATACAACTCAAACTCAAAATCAAGTCGATTTCTTCCGACAAGTTGCCAGAACCATATCCAACAATCAGCTTTAGATTTTAGTAGCATAAATCCAGCCAATTTCCATCCCGTTTTCATATTTAGGATTTGTATGAGAGACTGCAAAGTTTGCATCAACTAGATGTTTCTTTAAATCTCTAAAACCATGATGGTATTCTATCTGAATATGAGAGAACTTATCCAACATAGTCCTGCCATTTGACAAAATTATGTCATACTCACAACCTTCACAGTCCAGTTTCAGGACAGCACGAGAATCGATGTTATATTTATCAACAAGTTCTCGAAGGGTGTAAAAGTGAATATTACTCCCTAAACTACTTTGCGTTGATTGACAGCAAACTCCTTTGGCTGAAGCATCAAGTACCATGTCTTTGCTCTGGCCTCCACAACAACCTGCGTTAAGAAGTTCTATCTTGTCAGTAAAACCATTCAGAGTAATATTCTTCTGAGCTACTTCGAAATTCTTTGGAAATGGTTCAAGGGCGATAACTTTCTTTGCGCCACTCATTGCAAAGTATATTGATGAGTCGGCAATATTTGCACCGATATCTATGACAACCCTATCCTTGACAGGCAAAAAATCGTAGTCTTTTTCATAGAATATGTTAAACAAGTCGCCGTTTGATATCCCATTGTAAAACTGCAGGCCACTTTCTGGCAGAATGATCTTATCAAGCTTTGAGTCATAATCCCAGCCTGTCATATGAGCACACAATTCGTTTTTGTTATCCGGGATCATGTATCTTCTATTGTTCAATTCCATGTCGGGTTCATTCATGACTATACTTTCTTTTCTATGATTTATTGAGGAATAATTGCTGTAATTGCTATGCAAATGCGTAATGTCCTCCATCCTTCCACAACTGCTGCATTCCCAATTGACTGCTTCCGCGCATACTTCACAATTTGATGTTGATGCTAAACCCGTTCCGCATGCTCTGCATGACCATTTGTTGGTCAAAAAAGTTGCAAACCTCCTTGTGCTAACCATCTCATTTTTTCCATTTTCCACATCTTCTACTCCCGAGGCATACTTTCGTCCATTGCAACCATATAGCAGACGGCTATGCAAGTCAGTTCACTAATGCGATAGAACTGGCATGTGCGCTACAATGGTAAAGCCGTATAACTCATGTGAGACATACGGAAGTAACCACGTTATATTTGAGAAGTTA
>DASUUX010000047.1:0-20416 GCA_036373855.1 Nitrososphaera sp. | reverse complement strand
GGTGCATATTTTTACAAAGAAGCATGTCCCAAGGACCTCTTCATGTTACTGCACAGCAATGGAGAGGTCGCTTACGGGCTCGGATTAGGTTTTGGAACCACCTTTTTCTACCTTCCAGAGCAGTTTCAATCAGAACTTGAGACTCTGCTAAAGACGAATGTTAAACTGGATGACGGCGTTGGGTCAGGTATAGGCTTTGTTCTGAAGCATCTTCCCAGTGAAGTACAAGAACAGTTCATTAGTAAAGCTTCAGCCAGTAATGCTTTCGCAACCGGCTTGGGTTATGGCCTTGGGTATACATGGCAATATATTGGCGATACATTAAGGCAAAGAGCATTGACCTTCGCAAACTCAAATAGTGACTTTGCACGAGGGCTTGGCGTTGGCCTTGGATCTCATCTCCCCTATCTGAAGTCTACGTTCTTCGATCAAGTCATTTCCTTTGCTGACACAAATAGCGAATTCGATAGAGGATTTGGAGTGGGCGCTGTATGGGCTTGGCCTTATCACAGTAACGATGCCAAAGATGTCATAACTGAAAGAATGGAAACAAGAGGTGAATTTGCAAGGGGCGTAGGATTTGGATTGGCAAGAATCATACAGCATTTTCCAACTAATGAGAAAGAACAGATGCTTGATCGGCTAGCTTGGGATCCAATGTTTTCAGAGGGATTCGGTGAAGGAACAGCACAATTTCTTTGGACCATCTATGGTGAAGCCAATAAGCGCCAATTCCTTAAACTAGCCAGAAACTCTCCAGAAATCTCAAAAGGACTTGGCACTGGTCTTGGATTCATGTATTTGTACTCTAAAAATGAACTGAGCCATGATTCTTACAAAGATATTTTCAAAATAGATCCAAACTTTAGAAGGGGTCTTGGCACTGGTATGGGAAGGGCGTACAAGTATCTATCAGAGGACGCCCACATGGAAGCATTGCGCATGTCAGAAGAGGATGTAGAATTTGCAATTGGGTTTGGCGAAGGTATAGGTAGAGTATACAACCATCTTGAAGATTCACAGAAACAGCTTGTTATGTCTTACATAGATGATAGAGAAAGCGGCTTCTCAAGGGGTCTTGGCATGGGTTTTGGATCAGTATTTTCATACTTTGAAGAAGATGTGCAACAAGGTATACTTGCACGTATTACGCATAACGGACAGCTATCATTGGGTCTTGGCGCAGGACTTGCAATGCATATTTCCTATCTACCTGAAGGATTGGCCTTCAAGATATTTGAACTAGCAAAAAGCAATTCATTTCTTGCACTGGGTCTTGGCGAAGGATGCGGAGATATGTTTCCATATTTGTCACAGAATACAAAGGATTGGTTAGCTTCCCATATGAGCATTGATGGTTTTGCCTTCGGCTTTGGTATTGGAATTGGCAAGATTCGATCATACTTAGAGAGCATTGTTTTTGAGGAAACGGAGGCCTTCACTAAAAGTATTGATTTTACGAAAGGATTCGCAATCGGGCTTGGAAGCGTTGCTGCAAACCTATCTAAGGATCTATTGCTTGAGATTTTATCTAAGACAGCATTAGACGTATCTCTTGCAAAGTATTTTGGTTTTGGCATTGGGCATATCTTCTCACTATTAGATGACAATAAAAGAAAAGAGATCCTAGAAATAATGGGACAGAGCAAAGAATATTTTCTTGCCGGCCTTGGCGAAGGACTTGGCCACTACCTTCCCTCGACAGGCAGCCGACTTGTTGAAGAGGTTATGCACACAATAGGTTCGGTATATCTTGCGAGAGGAGCCGCTAGGGGAGTTACAGAGAGTTTCTTATACCTAAACCTTGCGGAGGTGCTTGGAATGCTTGAATATGCGAGCTTTAATCCCGAATACGGTAAAGTCCTAGGACAAGGTCTTGCAGAAAAGTTTGCCTCCCTGGATGAAGAAAAACAATCCTGGATTCTTGATGCTCTTCAAAAGGACAGCGATTTCTCGAGAACGTTTGCTAAGATGATCCAAAAAAATCTTGCGTACTTGTCACCCCAAACACGAGAACGAATAAAGGGTTTGGCGGCGAAATTTCCACACCTTGAGATCGCGCTTGAAAAAGGAAGATGATGAGTGATTAATGCACTACGACGACGATGATGATGATGGGGACCAAATTAGATTTGCAGAGTTCCCTCTAGTAGGATTGCCAACAAGAGCAATGATGAACTGGAATGTTGGAACGAAAGAGATTTCCTTTTCAGGGGAAGTGCACAACTACTGCGTATGCTTTATTGACATTATAGGTTCCACAAAAATATCATCTGCTCTTACTCCCACTCAATTAAGCAGATATTATGAGCTTTTCCTAAACGCAATTGCCCTTATCGCAAGGAATTTTGGTGCAAAGATAGTAAAGAATGCTGGTGACGCACTTATCTTTTACTTTAACGATACTAGTGATCCAAAGAACGTTATCAAATTCAAGAATGTGCTGGACTGCGGCCTGATGATGGGGCTAGCAAGCAATACGCTCAACGCTAAAATGCTCAGTGAAAAATTGCCGCCAATCCAATATAGGATAAGCGCAGATTATGGTGAGGTTTCAGTGGCAAGATCGGCATCGTCGCAGAGCGAAGATCTCTTTGGCTCTGCAATGAATATTTCCGCAAAAATTAATTCCAAAGCCAAACCAAACGGGCTAGTTATTGGCGAGACCCTCTTTGATATCGTAAAGGGACTAGATGAGTACATGTTTGTCTCCTCTAGTGAGAAACTCATTGGTGTGAAAGGCGAATATGGAGTATATCATGTTGATCAAAAAGAAAAAAGAAGCGTCATTAACCCATTTGACAGAAGAGCAATGAATAATTAACTGTCTAGCCTGTTTCGTTTAAAGTAGCAATAGCTCTAATCAAACCTTTTGTCTCTTCCTCGAAGGAGGTGTGTATTGCACTGTGCTATAAATAGAGAATTGAAGTAAGTGGAAGGCAATAACAATAAGACTCTGATCATTTCTTACTTCTTGAACGGTAAGTAAAAATACTACACAGTCTGCGAAGGTCTCACAGTTCGTAGGAGAAGGTCACCCTCAGGGTATTTAGACGTCGTGGCGTATCTTCTTCTTATTGCTGCATGGAATTGGGTGACTTACACCCGTGGCTGATAAACACAATTCAAGAGGAGATGCAGTATGAAAAATGAAATGTACTGAATCATCGGACAGGCCTCGGAATTAGCATTGGGCTGACTTAAATGTAATTAAAAGTTAGGGCGCAGTGTACAATCGTGAGGTCTCTATCGCGTAACTACTACTTAGTTAGCGTTTGAAGTGTTAGCGAACAAAGTAGGCTCTAGCTTGTTTTGCATAGACAGATACGCACAAAAATGAAAAAGAATCTCCGATTTCAATTGACCTCATGCTCATTGTCCGCATATTAAGTATTCCCATAGCGTTGATTCTAGAAGAAGTATATGTCCACCACTCATTTTGTATTCAATACTTTGAAACCTTCTCCACATTTTTCTATCTCGTTTTGAGATTGTGGGGGTAACACCTTTCTTCAATATTGGTAATTATTCTATGAAAAATCTGAGATAGCGATTGGCTAAATCCATCTGATCTTGTGAAAATACAGAGCCATAGCCACTGCTCCAGCAGAAGAAGCTATCACTATTACAACAAAAGTTGTATATCTTCCTATGAACTTCAAAGACTCGTCTTCAATTGCTGGTATATCTACATTCATTCCATAGAGCGAACTGATTATTGTAACAGGAATTGATAGGGTAAAGACTATTGTAAGGATTGCAAGTATCTTGTTAGACCTGTCTGTGCCATGCAGAAAGTCAGTGTCTTTGTATATCTCTATCGTTTCTCTTGATTCTTCAAGTGTATCTAGGACCTTGTCGATGTGGTCATTTACGTCATCAAAATACAACGTCAAATCTTCCTCTGAAAATCGACGCATGTCTTTGGCGGAAATCTCACTTAGAGTTCTTTTCAATGGAATAGCAATTCTTCTGAGTGCTGTTATCTGCCGCCTTATGTATGAAATTTCTCCTGCTGCGTTTTGTTGTTCATCAAATACTACATCTTCGATATCCTCTATATTGCCGACAATCTTTCTAACGAGATTTAGAAGATCGTCTGTAAGAGCATCAATAATGCTGTGTAATAGATAACCCGCCGATCTTCCCATCAATTCTTGTCTAGCTTTGTCACTCTGAGCGCACTGCTGAAATATCTCTGAAACAGGCTTGAGTTCGTCTTGATGAATAGTAACCATGTAATTTGAGCCGACAAATGCAGCAAGCTGGGTTGATCTAGGTATTCTTTCTTTCTCTAGGGTAGGAAAGTTTAGTATTACAAAGACATGGTCCTCATACCGGTCAATTTTTGGAATCTGTATCTTAGATAGACAGTCTTCAAGATTGAGCTCATGAAAGGGGAATCTCTCGGCCAGTTTTTTCATTTCATCTCGACTAGGTTTGGCAATGTCTATCCAGATGAAGCCATTATTCTTTATCTCAAGCACAATAAGAGTCACACACATATACACGAATTTAAAGTTGAGAATGTGCCTTAAGATTTCACCTAAATGGATCTTTGTGTGTCTTGTCAAAGGGGACCAAAAATGTTTTTGATAAATCAGAAGTCATCATTAAGTATCATAATAAGCTATGAGTAACTTCTGAGAGGTTTATGCAGTATTCATAACATGCAAGGAACTACCTCTTGTGAATCATTTGGCGACGAAAAATGCGATTGTGGTTTTTGCTGCAGTGACGGCTAAGAGATTACAAAATCTGTCTTATTAGACCGCATTTGCTTGCATTCATTGCTGGCTAAAGCTGTCGTTCCAAAACATTACTGCGTCAGTTGCTCACAGGACCTGCACTCTCCCATAACCTAAAAGCGATAATCAATCACAATCCTATCTCTTTTTTTAGGAACTATAATAGGACATTCCTGGTAATTTAAACAATCAAGCTGGTTCTCTATCTTGGCGGGATATAATCAAGCTTCACGAACAAATTTGGAATTTATCTCCTTTTGAGCTATCAGAATTACAAATATCTATCTCAAAATATAGTAGTTCTATGAGTTGACAGTAACACTGTCACCATCACCCAATATCGTCGTATACGGTTCAATGTCTGTATTGTAGGAGTTCTCTTCATCCTCGTCATCTCCATCATTAGCTCCTTCTGTCACTTCTATTGTTCCAGAACCTACAATTTCTACAACATTCTCTGTCTCTTGGTTGTCATCATCAGCATCATCGTCATCAGCATCGTCATCATCAGCAACAACAACATCAAGCCCTTCCCCTGCTATTAAGGTGTCATCAAATTCCTGTCCTCTTATTATAAAAGATGAATTTCCGGCCAAATGGTATTCACTCTCTTCTATGTCAGAGAACGTGGTATTTTCCACAATATTATTTTGACTTCTTGTCGCGTCAATACCATTCTCAGAGTCAGATATGGCATTATTATAGACTATATTACCCTCAGTCACGCCATCATCTGGTAGTTCAGGATTAAGCAAACGTATTCCTTCTGAGGTTTCTCCTTCAATCGTATTATTATAAATCTGGTTATTTGGTGATTCTGATAACAGTATTCCTACACGTGCATTGATGACATGGTTATTTCTTGCAATTGAATCAGTCATGTTTCTTGAGAAGAAAATTGCAGCATTGGTAGTGTCTTCTATCAAATTTCCCTCAATGAGAATGTTGTAACACCTGTCTGAACAGATTACCCCTATTGGGTTGTCATGGAGCCAATTATTTGTAATATTCATATCGTGAGTTATAGTATGAGGGTCTAAAGCATACTGGATATTGTCGTAATATTCATTACCGTCAACTGTGATATTGTATGCGCTATTAGAATAAAATGCCATCCACATATCATGAAATATACTGCCTCTAATCACCATATCATGAGACGGCCCCTCTCCAAATAGGTCAAATCCTCTTCGTCCCGGTTCAACATCTCCCAAATATCCAAATTCTGAATTTAATATTTGAGCACCTTCACTTGCAGCAAATTGCACATAGCCACGGCGTATAGTGCCATTCATATCTTGTTGAATAACATCCTCCTCAGAGACATCCCAAGATGTTATAGTTACACCATCTATCAGTATTTTTCCATGAACTATTATGCCATTTTCACCTGCAATCTTTAGGTATTGCAGACCATCCTGATTTGAAGTCATTGCAAAGGTTAGACCATCAGCTACATCCAGGTTAGCTTTTAGAATGTACTGACCATCTGCTTCATCTTCTTGCTCAAGTATCTCAGGGTCATTTATGGCTTGGACAACATCTAGAAAGGAAGCATCGCAGGTTATGGTAATGGTGTTTACTCCCGCTTGATAGCCTATACATGCTGTACTTGCATCGGTAAATTGAACTTGCTGAGTTGATATCAGGATCATAGAAAATAGAACTAGAGCAGTTAGACTAACAAAACTTCCCTTAAAAATAATCATCGTATCTCTCTTTTCGTCCTAGGTGAAGAGAGTTCCCTTATTTAAAGAGTCACTTTTTTTAACGCAGAAGAAAGGTAATGAAAAATTCGAGTGAAAATTGATGCAGGTTTGAGAATATCTTTCTCCGTGACTTTAGCTTCCCGTGATTCAAAGCTTTTTCGGAAATGTAGAGGTTTTACAGAAAAGATCTCTGGTTAGATGATTACAACTAGCTTTTTTGGTATGTTTTTTGACAACTTATGACCCAAAAAGAAACTTTGAGAATGTTTGCGAAAACCTAAAGAAGCTTAGCGCTCACCCTCCTTCCTCTGTTCTTCCTCATCCTCCTCTTCCTCCACCTTCTGCTCTCCGGGTTCTTGTTTAAATCTATCACCAATTTTCCATCCAAACTTGACAATATAGGGAGACATAAATGACGTAATGATAGTCATCGTACCCACCATAGGCAAAACAAAAGCGCTTGTCGCACCGACATCTGCTCCGCCTTTAGCAGTTACCAATGCTAGCTCGCCGCCAGAGGCAGACGAACCAAAGGCAGTCTGTATTGATGCCTTCTTACTTAACCCCTGAGATTTTGAAGACAGATAGACTGTGATGAATTTTGCTGCAAAGGAAGTAGCCACAAAAATCAATGCAGGAACAATGAATAATGGCAACTGAGAAACGTCCATAAGGGCACCAACTGATACGAAGAAAAGCGCTGCAAACATGTCTTTGAGCGGTGATGTTAGCACTCTTGCAGTTGCCTGACTTCTTGATTCTGCCACCAACACACCTGCAAAGAATGCGCCAGCTGCAGCTGATATGCCAAGCTGGTTTGCGATGAAAGATAAACCAAATGCCACTCCCAAAATTGCTACAACTAGCACATCAACCTGGTTCGTCTTGCTTACAAGGTCGACAAACTTGGGTATCGTCTTTGAACCAATAAATAAGGCGCCGGCAATGAATGCAAGAACCATTACGACTGATATGGCAATCTCCTCGATTGTCAGAGTGCCACTTGAAGCAACTGACTGCAATACTGCAAGCGTCGAGACTATGATTATATCTTCAATTACTGTAACGCCTAAAAGAAGAGTTGAAACATCAGTTTTTGTTATGCCCAATTCTTGCAAGACCCGAGACAATACTACGGTGCTTGTTACTGAGATAGCCAGAGCAATGAAGAGGCTGTCAAAGAGTGCCAAGCCCATTACCTGACCGACGGCAAACCCGACCCCAAAAGTTCCAAACGCTTCTGAAAATGCAATGACAAGGGCCTTCCTTCCTACTGAGCGAAGTTTAGCTATTGGGTATTCGAGGCCTACTACGAATAGAAGCAAGACTATGCCTATTTCTGCAAGCAAGTTTAGAATTTCAGGATGGAGTATGAAACTAAAAGGGGGTGTATAGGGACCAATTATCATGCCTGCGGCTATATAGCCTATGATCATTGGCTGTTTTAGCCTGTATGAAATCAGTGCCATGACGGAGGCAACAACCATTATGATAGCAAAATCCTGAATTACCTGTGTTGCCACTATTATCTCGGCCATAGATCCTTTTCATCCTGTAACGACACGCAACTGCTATATATTTACCGAGATTATTATCGCTGTTAAGAATTACATCCCTAGCTAGTAACTACTCCATCAAGAGAGATGTTTTCCAGCTATTTACTTTGTTTCTGTAGGCGCACCAGAACATCAATTTGCTCCCCCCACACCAGTCATGATTCAGTCTCTCGTTCTTATTGTAACATCTTTTTGAGCAAAGTTTGGAACAGTATTCCTTCCACTAAGGAGTCAAGACGCTAACAAAAAGTCATCTATAAGGTTGGGTTTGGGTTAATGGCACATCAAAGCGAGCTAGCATTGGTAACTGCTAAAGGCGGAGCAGATGTCGGTGCGACAAGCGCTTTTGTTTTGCCTATGGTGGGTACAATGACTAAAATCAATACTTTTTTTCTCCATATGTTATCGGCTTTGGATGGAAAGATAGTAACAAAGTAGATACGATCAAAAAGTTAACAATACCGCAGAGATGCAACGATGGAAGAAAGGAAGAATCTAACGAACCTGAAAAATAAGGCGAGCCTATTCGATTTTTGACCGGTTTGTGAGTTGTTCGGCACATATTACAAAGCCAACATGCGCACAATCATTTGATCTACATTCATTACAAAATGGAATTCCTTCTACGATGTTTACAATCACCTGTTTTTGCAAAACATTGTCCTGCAATACAGCCCTTCTACCCTCGGCAAATTCTTTCATCATAATTGGGATTGCAAGAGACTTTTTGTTTTCAGCGTTGAGCCACAAGCCAAAGGTAATTACCCCCTCATCGAGGTTATTATTTCTAATGCGTAGCGACGCTTTCCTTGTGTTCCTTACTCCTCTTTCAGACAAGCCTGCACTATCCCCTCTTAGCTATAATGCACCATATTGTTTGTTAAAGATGGCGTAAGATTATTCTAACCTCTGGGTATATTGTAGCCAAGTCAAGTAATAAATGTATGTATGTCTCGTAAAAGACTAAGGAGTATAAACAATGCAGAATGAGTTGAATTAGTTAGCCTTGTTCTTTTAAATAATATCAGATTAAGCTTGAAGCTTCCTTTTCTCTATTCATATTCCAGTATATTCTACGTGGAGCTTAGATCCAACCGCACCTGCCACAGCATCCTGAATATAGCCGACTCTTTTTTAAGAGAAATAACTGATGCATGCTATTCATTCTCTCGTCCTCTGATGACACCGGCTTCTTTCTGTCTTTCATTTTTATTATCGGTCACTGGATACTTTTCAGAGAACGACTGAAGCATAATAGCAGTTACAAGACCATAAAAAATGTTGAAGGCAAGTGCTCCGTAGATTATCCTATCAATCATAGACAATAATCCATAGAACGTAGCAGAGGCGACTTCGCCAGTAGGTACACGTTGTCTTATTATAATATCTTGGAATTCAAAAGAATTCAAAAGAGGAATTACTATCATAAAAGTTATTGGCATAAAGACCACAAGCCAAAGACCAAAGCCAAATGCTATCCCGTAAACTGACGTGTATTTTTCTATGAATGTTATCGTCCTATTGTTAGCCTCTCTACGTATGTTCCTCAGTATAATAAAGGGTATGGACATTACAAGTCCAAGAAAACTGCCTGCCACTAGGTGCACTGCTAAGCCGATTGCAATAACAGTTTCAGTATTGCTGCTGTAAGAATTTGTTAGTGCAGATATTAACACGTAATAAAACGTTCCGACTGGAAGCGAATTAATCTTCTCTACTAGCAATATCAGACCAGATATAGCAAGTGAAGAGATCAGCCCTGCCACTAGGCCAAAATATACGGTCCTTAATGGCGATCCAATGAATTGACGATTTTGCATCATAAAAGAAGATGCAGATGACAACCTGATTCTCAGAAGTGAACTAATTATGAATCCGAATATTGCACCCCACACGATATGAAATGCTACTGCACTGATGCCGATGCCTCTAAAGGATTGACCAAGGTTGTTACTGTCAAATACGGACAAGACGGTATTCTCCGGTCTTAACGATAGAATTTCGATAATTCTGCCAATTGAAGGTTGAATAATAAGCGCAGTTATTGGCAGAAATAGAATGAGCCATACTATAATGCCTGTTCCTATTCCCATTAGGATGGACTTGTAAGGGTCAAAAATATTCGTAATATTTTTTCGCAGTTCAACTTTTACAGCTAATCCCCCACTAATAGCTCCAAGAATAGTTCCAGTGACAAGATGCAATCCAAATCCTAGATAAGCAGAAGCGATAAAATCGTTTGAGCCAAGACTGATTCCGATGATTGCGTAGAAAGTGCTAATCGGTAAGCCTAATTCTAACTCTGAGGCAGCTATAGCAGTAGAGATAGACCAAGTAGCAATAAGACCCGCAATTGAGCCATACTTTGCTCCCTCTATGACAGGTCTTCGCAAGACCTCAGATATATTAAGTCGCTCCATACATATCCATGGTGAAGGTAATATTTTTATATATCTGCCTCCCATATTGAAGGAATTATTAAAAAATATATCATGTATCCAACTTGTGGAAGAATTGATCTATTTTATTAAAATTCATATCATGCGTAATCCAATAAACTATATTGTTGTCATTGCGATATATTCAATTTACATTGGCAGCAATATGAGACATAGCTAAAGGTACCGGCATCAAATTGCCTATGAAATGTATGATATTTCGCTTGAAAAATACAGCCATTGTTAGCCTATAATAATACAGAAAGATTTTTTCACTTTCTGCGTGCCTGGGGTCAATCAAAAAACATTGGAATCATAACCTGCCAAAGAGGAGTAGGAGAGAAAAATTCTTCAAAGGAGGTAATCGAGCACGCACAAACAGGAAAAGCTAATGTCTCTTTTTTATATCATCAATGCTGAAAGGTTGACGGTAAGGGCAGGATCATTGGTGAACAGCCATATATCTTTCAAATATGGCTATCGCATTCATAGAACTAAGTCGCTGATGCGTTAGAAACGTCTACTACTCCAAAGGTTATAAAAATGCACGAAAGGCAATTTCATTATATAGATCAAGGTGCGCCTCTCATCTCTGTTCATGGCACTATACGCGAAATGGAGAAGCTCTGCGTAGACGATCTGCACAAGCTTGGGAAATCGAAGACCAACTTCACGAAGAAAGTTTCAATCCCTCCTCGAGCGTATGGAATGCTAAAGGAAGAGCTGGAAAAGTGCAGGAAGCAGATCAGAACCTTTGGAAAAAGTACATGGAAAAGATGGGTGTTTAAGTAAGTCCATGGAAGAAAAAGAATCATTACCATCTCAATCTGGACAACCCAGTAGATCCGCAAATAGTATTGTTACTTTCGCACGAGTTGTTGTAGCAAACAAGACATATGATTGGATAATAACAGGAGTCATTCTTCTCCAAGCACTAGTTCTTGCTCTTGAAGCAACGCCAGATATATTCATTCTTTTGGTAAAGAGGGCGAGTTACTAGATGCAAGGTTATTCAGCTTAATTCAAACTCTGGTCGTTACAGTTTTCATCGTGGAGGCCGCATTGAGGCTGGCTGCCCAATATCCAAAGCCGCAAAGATATTTCAGAGACGTTTGGAATTGCTTTGACTTTGCGATCATCATGCTGTCACGTATGCCAATTGCGGGCCAGTTCTCAACGATAGCAAGGCTCGTCAGACTGTTGAGAATAACTAGGCTGATAACAAAATCCGCAGAACTGCGCGCTATCGTATCTACACTTGTCCGCTCAATACCAAGCATATTTAACATTTTGATTCTGCTTTCAATTCTCTTCTCTATATACGCAAGAGTTGGCTGTCATCTTTTAGAAAAACCGATCCACAACACTGGTCATCTTTCCCAACCTCAATGACTACACTATTTCAAATCATCACACTAGAAGGATGAGTCGATGTAATGGAGCCAATAATATCCAATCTGGGACCTCTATACCGGCTATACTTTGCAAGTTTTATTTAGGTTGGAACTTTCATAATCATCAACTTGCTTATCTCAGTGATTGTGAGGAAATCCGAAGAGGCATATCAACAAGTTCAGCGAGAATCGGAAATACCTTTAACGCAACAGGAGATTATGCAAGAGGTAAAAGAGATCCACGTAATCTTAGAAGAGTTGGAGAAAGGGATTGGTAGATATACGAATGGAAATAGGGAAGCATAACTTGAACGAGTATTTTGTAATGATTTTAGGCATTTTTTGTAAATTAACGATGTATCTCCTAACTGATAATTTCATAACCTGAAACCAACAGCCTATGGAGCGACCCGGAAATTTTTTACCAATCTCAATAATCTGAGTAGTGTTCTATAATCAAGAGATGTATAGGTTTTAACCCTGTTAATTTCACATTAGCAATTGAAATATTGATTCAAATTTATTCGAGCTGATGACATCATCAGAATATCAATTCATCGTTTCACTATTCATACTAGAAGAATTTCGCAACGGTTCTAGTCCATTAATCCCATTACTTTTTTCTAACAATGGCCATAAAGAACAAAACCAGAATAGCCAGAGTAATCCCAAAAAAGATGACATCAGTGTATGGCGTATCGAAGGCTTCAAAGGCATCTTCCAAGTAGTCAAAGAACATCTGTATTGCAAATAATCCAAACGCTACTGCTGCGTAAAGTATCCTCTTAAGGGCAGTTTTCTTGTAGGCAGAGATCGAGAGTCCAAGCAGTAGAAGTGAAAATGCTGCAATTGCTATCTGGATTGCCTGCGTTATCGGTTCATATGGCTCCACCTCCGCTTGTTCAATTCTTATTGGTTCATCTCCACCTCTTCCTTCAGTTGTTGTTTCATTGCCATCACCTTCTTCGTCAGGCTCATTATCGCCATCACCAATTCCTTTCTCTACCTGTCGTATGAGCCAAGACAGCAGGAAAAACCAAATGGGCATAGATAGCAAGTCTGTCACGATTGTTCCTCTTCTTGAGATAAGGACAGAAACACTTCAGCTAGTCTGTTGCTCCACCTGTTCCAAATGTTAGGATAGTAGTTCTTTAGCAATGCAACAACCTGCTTAGAATCTACATGTAATTTGTATCGCTTGAACTTGCCTTCCCTAATTTCATCAATGACTCTATAATCATGTAGGCGCTTTATCTGCCAGCTCACGGATGGCGAGGATATCCCCATGTGCTTGCTGATTTCACTTTGTGATGGATACTTCTGTTCAATAATAAACATGAGAATTTCTCGTGCAGTTTCATTGCTTAGAACTTCCAATAGCTGTTTTTCATTTTCTTCAAACGCTCCTATCACAAAGTAGTACTTGTGCAATCCCTGCTTTTGAGAAGTTATCCTGCCTGCCTTCTCGAGTCTGTCAAGATGGTATTGAACTGTACCCATTGCTAGATCAAGCTCCTTTTTGATTTTTCTGAGGTGACAACTGGGATTTTCCTGAATGAATCTAAGTATTTGGTCTGTCGTGCTGTCTTCAGGCTGTTGTGAGCCTTCATATGCCAACCGACCGACACGCTCCTATTCTTTATAGATTGATGAGTATTATCCTTATCGCGGCAGCAAGAGGCACACTTATCCACAAGTCTTACTCTTCTGTATTATCACTTTGACTTTACGTGTTTTGGTACAAGTACCTAATTGAGTTTCACTTTCTTTACATAGAATGAATCAGATAATTAGCCACCTGTATCACATTTCTTAATAAGATCGGGATGGCCTTGATATCAATGCAAACAAAAAAAAATCCTTTGGCATTTGTGGCCATAGCAGTGCTTGTTGGAGCCGTAGCCTTTCCAAATACCTGGTTCTCGATAGAAGCAAGTGCAACAACCGTTGACGAAGAGGAAGAAGATGAGGATCTAGGAGAAACGGGCGGGGATATTCTAGAGGCAGGAAACGATACCGAACAAGCAGAATCTGAAGGAGAAAATGAATACACATCATCATTTAGAGCTGAAAACTGTACATTTAGTTCGACAGGAAGAAACCCATTCTTTATTCTTGAGCCTAACTACCAATTAGTGCTTTCAGGAGAAGAGCCCGGTGAAGCGGCTGAAGTAGCCATCACTGTCTTGAATGAAACAAGAGATGTCAATAGCACTGAAACTCGAGTAGTAGAGGAAAGAGAAACCTTAGGCGGTGAACTAGTCGAAGTATCAAGGAACTTCTTTGCAATATGTGAAGAGACAAACAGCGTCTTTTACTTTGGCGAAGAGGTAGATGATTACGAGAATGGCATTCTGATTGCTCATGAAGGGGCGTGGCTGGCTGGCGAGGGTGCAAATAAAGCGGGTGTTATCATGCCAGGTACTATACTCTTGGGTGCAAGATACTATCAAGAGATAGCACCTGATGTTGCATTAGATAGAGCAGAGATAATAGATATGGGCGAGGTAATTCAAACACCATCTGGCGCCTTTACAGATACTCTCATAACACAAGAAACTAATCCGCTTGAGCCAGATGTTGCGGAACTCAAGTATTACGCTGCTGGAATTGGTCTGATACAGGAGGAGGACCTAAAGCTGGAGCGTTACGGATTTGTTGAGTAACAGAACTTCCCTCTTTTTATTGTATGCTTGCAATTCTCTGCAACATGAGGAAGCATAGAGGTCTATGACTAGCGCTGCGCATCCCTCTAGCAGTATTCGCACAGATACTTCCCACTCTTAGTTACCTGCAGTAACCCACCAAACATAAGAAGATGATTGGCTAGTACAACGCTATCTCTTTCTGTTCTCTATTTTTTGGAGAGGAATCGGCGTTTGATATATAATGTAAAAAGAGCGCAACGCGGTGCAGAACCGTTAGCGATATTTTCTTCGACTATGCTTTTCCCGTATGAATCTCATTAAGTAAAGAGTAACCAGGGTCACACCCACAGACATAACTATCAGTGCTAACAAAATGCCCAGACTATCAAGATCAGGCAACATCAATGCACATCATGATGATCGTGCTATTTCAAATTCATTAACTTTCTCCTGCGCAATATCCTGTAATAATATGATGTAGACTCGGACATTGAGCTATTGCATGGACTAAGCGCGGCTGTGATATAATCAAAGCCTTGAGGATTTTTCGATGGTTTTCATTGAGTCTGTCGAGCAGCATTTTGACTAAAACAGTTTTCTCAGTTCGCTTCCTAAAGATAATGATTTCACGAAGGACCTGTTGGCTACTTCACAGGAATCCTTCTACATAGAAACAATAGATATCGTTCTTCAAAGGGAACTATAGATTGAACTAATTTAAGGAGTATATTCGAAGAATAAACGTGCATAAAGCAAATCAAAGAAATCTAGTCAATGCATCATTGGCAGTTGTAGCCATTGCCACCATTATGCTGATGATGCCATACTTTGGAGCAACCACACAGGGGATAAAGGCATACGGGCAGATAACGCCCCCATCTCAGCTACAAGAACAGCAAGGAGGTCAAGGTATAATAATTAACGGAGCAGGTGCAACTTTTCCCTTCCCATTGATTGACACATGGCGAGTGGAATACCAATCTGTAAATCCAAGCATTAGCATAAACTATCAGTCTATTGGAAGCGGTGGAGGCGTCAGGCAGTTCACAGAAAGGACGGTGGACTTTGGGGCTAGTGATGCTCCGCTGACTGAAGAAGAAATGCAAGCTCTTTCTTCAACACCAGTACATATACCAGAAACAATTGGCTCTGTTGTAGCAGCATACAATATCGCAGGCATAGATAAAGGCTTGAGGCTGACAGGGCCGATTCTATCTGACATATTCTCAGGTAAAATAACAAATTGGGACGATCCAAGAATCAGGGAGCTCAATCCGGGCCTTCCGATTCCTGCAAATGATATTGTTGTAGTACATAGGTCGGACGGCTCAGGTACCACCTTTATCTGGACGAGTTACCTTTCACAAGTAAGCCCGGAATGGAACCAAACAGTTGGAGCGGGAAAATCAATAGAATGGCCTATTGGGCTGGGAGCTCCTGGTAATGAGGGTGTTTCTGGCACCATAATAAGTACACCGAATTCAATAGGATATGTTGAATTGACATATGCCCTTACAACAGATATGGATTATGCGTCTTTGATGAATATGGCAGGAAATTTTGTAGAACCTACGCTGAATTCAACACAGGCAGCAGCTGAAGCTGCAATTATGAATAGTGCTAACACTTCTTCTAATAGCACCGCCGCCCTTGTCAAATTGCCGAGTGGCGATCAGTCATGGACCAACGTAACCCTTCTCGACGCGCCAGGCCCTGACTCATACCCAATTGCAAGCTTTTCTTACTTTCTACTTTACAAAGAGCTAAGTACCAACATTGACAGCATGGAGAAGGCAAGAGCTCTGGCTGAATTCATAAACTGGGCTATTACAGATGGACAGCAATTTGCATCGCCATTACATTACGTGCCTCTTCCAGACAGCATAGTCCAACACAACCAGCAAACGCTGAGGTCGCTTACCTTTAATGGCCAGCCAGTGCTTCAATAGTGGTACTTGAGGCTGCAAAAATGTGCCTCAGTAGGCTTTCTTTCTTTTCCTTTCATTCAAGAGAATTACAAAAATCATGCGCCGGGTCCTCTTTTTTGAAGTCATAACATTTAGTCGAAAGTAAATAAGTGAGTAGCTATGAGCTAATAACTTCGTCATTACTTCATTAGCTTTACCTTTTATTCTATATTCAAGCCATAGCCCACTGTCATTGAACTGGCCCAGCTTACTGCCTTTTACACCATCGGTTATTATTTTGCGAGCTCCAAACGAACGAACGGGTTGATCTCGTCTTAGAGACTATGAAAGATATAACAACCAGTTGGTCCATTCCATGACCATCTGCTTCATCTCATCACGGAATACAGAGGTTGAAGGTGTAGCTCCGTAACTGAATATGGGATGGGGGTTTGGGGATTCATGATCAGTTATCGGAGTTTCCGGTCAACCTCATTGCTACTATAGTAATCACAATTAAAAAAATTGCATCGTCATGAAACATTTAGGACTATGTAGATCCTCATACACTACAGGGGACTATGAACTATCATTTGAGCTGTATATACTTTAGCCGTTCATAGTCTTTGATCTGTTTTCATTGTAATCCTGACATTCACCTCAACTATCCTTTTGAGGCTCTAAAAGCTGGTGGAACTCCGCATGTGCTGCGGCGGTATGTCGTTTCTTTGGCATTACTGCATTAAGCGGTAATACATAGAGGGTCTTGATGCCTCTTCTTCTCAGGATGGATTGAACATATTCTATGAGGTAAGATGGTACTTGAGGGAATGTGACATCAAGATATCCTTGAGCATCATCAATAAGCTCCTTCTGGTACTCAAAAGTGATGGTGACATCAGCAGCCCTTAATCTATCCAGCTCATCTTGCCGCCTAATCTCATCCTCGTCAAGGATGCGTTTTCTAATCTTGGGATAAGCGTCATCTAAGAGTTCCGCACTGTGATCGTCATTTTTTCTCCTCAACGAACAAGTAGGTATAGAGTTCGCCTTGACTTCGATTCAATTGTTAAAATGTTCGTAACAGCATGCTTGGATTTTATTGTGTTCTTTATGCTCTTTATTAATAATAATAACCACATTTTATCAAATGTCATTAAATAATAATATTATACCTAAAAAGCAGAGCACTTGTTCTTCAGGGAGGAGGAGCACTTGCTGCTTATGAATCAGGTGTACTAACTGTGCTGAGTAAGCAACTTACTTATGAATATAAAGGAAATGACGATAAAGATGGACCATTATTTGATATTGTTGCTGGTACATCGATGGGTGCAATGAATGCTGCAGTCCTAGTAAGCAATGTAGTTAATAGAAATAAAACTTGGGAAGAAGCAGCAAAAGAGACATTCAACGAAGAACTTTATAGGAGCAGTGCACATCAGCCTCACACATAGTAGGAGATGACAATGCTATGCAGTTCAAAATTCCAGAGTCGTTGAAACACGAGCATGAAGAGCTTCATGCAGAATTGAATGATGCCATTAAAGCTGGTGGAAAGTTGGGAGATGCTGCAAAGGCAGTTTCAGATGTTCTTCATCCGCATTTTGTGAAAGAGGAAGAATATGCAATGCCGCCACTTGGATTACTATCTGCATTGGCAAAAGGCGAAATTACACCCGATATGAAGGATGTGCTACAAATGACCGACAAATTAAAGGCAGACCTGTCTGATATGCTTGAAGAACACAAATCGATTGTTGCTTCATTGAAGAATCTAATGGATGTTGCAAAGAAGGAAAATAAGATGGAATATTCTGGCATTGCAGATAAGTTGATGTTACATGCCAAAAACGAAGAGGAGGTTCTATATCCTGCGGCGATATTGATAGGGGAATATCTAAAACAAAGGCTAGAGAAGTGATGAAATTGGTCCGACGAGATGCTCCTCTAGAAAAGTGCTCATCCTCCTCACTCTATTTTATTCAAATCAGCAAGCTGGTTACTCAGTATGGTATGTATGTATATATCATCAAGTCTATTACCAAGAACTATAGCTGGTTTGACCCAATTGTTTATACTTCTACTAATATATAGGCGCCAACAATAAGTAATTAACAACAAAAATATCCTAATAATATTCATTAGAAGGATCTGTAGGAAAATGAACTTTATCCAATCAAATGACATTCATGCATTGGTCCATTTGAAGCAAAGCTATCCGAGTATTCTCCTCTTAATCTATTACATCGCCGTTGTCTGATATCTCCTTGAGCATCTCGTGTGAGCTTATGATCTGTCACAAGCTGGGTCCCGTGGTCATATATAGCCGGCATCATACCGGTCTTGCCAAAGATGTACCATCTAACCACATCCGTATCTATTCCTTCTCTTGTAAAAACCTCGATTGTATACATCAGTTCACTGTATGGATTTTCCTGTTGGCGTGAAAGTCGTCAATAAGTTTAGGGTCAACCTTTGGAAGGATTCTTCAATAGGCTTCCTGTAACCTTTGGTATTGTAAGGGCAATTCCTGCAATTCAGATATGTTTCCTACTACTTTTTAAGACATAAGCTTATTGTATTGATTTATTGATAAAACGCCTTGCATAACTTGGTTAATTGACAATGTTAAGCGATGATTAATAGTCTAATTCTCGAAGGTATGGTTGGCGAAAAATATGCAAACAGAATTATCCGAACCAGCCGTATTGAATTGGGACAGCGTGATACACAAGGGAGTAAGAACAAAGGACGGGAAACCTCTAGGGTACATCGCGGCCGAGGATGAAGAATGTATTTACGTCTTGTCTTCCCGGTTCATGGAGTACAGAATCCCAAAGTTACAGGTAATGGAGTTTGATGGATCGGTAGTTCTTCTAGACTTGCATTTTGGAAAGGTAGGTCGATATAAGCTCCGTTGACCTCAACATATACATGTCCCCACCTCTTTGATTTTTACATTCTTGCAACGCTCTTTAATCAATTAGCATACTTTTCGAGTTACTTACCCACTATCGCGATATTTCCTTCAACACCCTAGTTGGCATGGGATATTACCATATCTAAGATGCTGCGAGAGAGCAGCAATATGACAAATGAAGATGGGTAGCTGACTTGTGAAGGTAATTGGACATCAGTTTCGAAGCTTAATTGCTTAACAGCGATAACTCATCGTTTTAGGATTGTTCCCGCAGTCTAAATCTATGACAGGAAAAAACACTGGCATGCATGTCTATCTGTTTCTGGTGTTTTGCAGATGTGAACCAGTACAGAGGTCCTCATCTTGAGAAATAACATGTCGAGAGGAAAGTGAAACCTGCTGAATTAATCAGAACTCAATATGACCAATACTCCAATAGACTTAGAGCCGAAAGCCCAATAATTGATCTTCTTATTCTTAAAGTAGAGACTATATCTGATTTACATCAGCAGCTTGCCATTAAATTAATCAGGAGGAATCTGTAATCTTGATATCCAATTTGTTGGCATTCCTGTCATAAGCCGCTATCGTCCTGTCTTCATAGGGATGAGCGATTATGATTGAAACCGCACCATAAAATCCTCTATTAAGGTCCTCTAGTGATGGTCTGTTTGAACCACCAGGGTGAGAATGAGCGCTGCCTACGTATGAACTGTCAGATGGCAGATAAAAATTGGAATATCCAGAGTAATATGGTCCGCTTGAAGCAAAAGGTGGAATAACAAGACCTTCAATAATGACCTGTTCCGTGGTTGTCTTGCCCTGCAGAATTAGGATTGCTTCATTAGGGTGTAGTGCCTTGGAATAACTGATGATGCCATCTGTAGCGCTCCTTGAAATGATAACCTGTCTTTCATTGCTTCTTTTCAAAAGTCACTTAACGTATTCTCCTTGGGAGCTCTATTTTAACATTAAATTTATGTTATGATTTCTTGCCATTTACTCTCAAGAATCTCGCTTTTCATTTGTTGACGCGGCTTTGAAGATTAGTGCTTGTGCCTGATCGTTCACCTCTTGTCTTACTTTGTAATGT
>DASUUX010000046.1:0-15963 GCA_036373855.1 Nitrososphaera sp. | reverse complement strand
GACGACGCCAGGAAAGACAATAATTCTGAACTTGAAAAAATATGGAAAACCATAAAGCAAGAAAGAGAAAGGCATTTGGCGATGCTAAGAGAGGCTTTGGATAAGCAAGCAAAAGAGCAAAAATTGCACTAATGCGATAATGCATGCCTGCTAGTGATCAAACGGCACCAAGTATTTTTTTGTTTTTGGAATGCTTTTTTCAGTTCGAAAAAAAGATATGATAGAGAACCTATCACTTCATATGGGAAAGTGAGTTACCTCCTGCATTATAGCTATTACACTGTGACCGAATGGAGTTGTGACTTAATTTCATACCCCTGCGAGCAACTCTACATATCTTCTCTTATAATAGCTAGTCTTATCTGTAATTAATTCCTCCGGAATGCTCCTCTTTCTTGAATTCTTACAATAATAATCTGTTATCACAAACTGCAGAATTTGTCCACTCCGCATCACTCTTCCTTCATTTTCCAGTTGATAGATGGCAGCAGTTTATGCAGTATTAACAGTATATTCACCAGGACCTTTCGACAGCATCTTAGTAAATATTAGATCCGCTATCGATACTCTGTGCCTTCTCTCAGTTGTTGCTTGTTACAAAGAACTTGAATGTCTATAGATTAGCAAGTCCCCGATAATGAAATTATTCCATTACCTGATGTTGTCCTAGACCTCTGAGAGCTACTACTTCCGTCCATTCCGTCCGTTACTACTTCTACATTCAATGTACCAGATCCTCCGTCTGACTTTTGAACAGTTAGAGAGTACCTGCCGTCACTGTTGCATGTAATTGGTATCGTCCTGTCGCCAAAACCATCTACTGAGTGTGATTTAGACTCGCTATCCTTTATATCAGCTGACCACTCGCTATCCGATTTAATAACTACGTCTACCGTGTCGGAATTTATTTCTCCACCACCACCACCCACTGTTGTTATCTGATCATCCATTCCGGAAGCATAAAGCCCAACTGTGATGGCTATTGCTACAATAACAGCAGCTATTACAAGAGCACCTTTTCTTATCATTCCATCATCCTGTTATATTATCCTCAGGCTGCAATGAGAATTTTTGCATGTATGTATATATAATCTAGTATCCCTTGCGACACTATACTGTAGTTCTAGTAGTATAAACATTATATCCAATAGATTCTCGCAGTTAGAGTATTCGTTCTTTACAGTCAGATATCTCAAACAAAATTATGTGGCGGATAGGGTAAGTGAAAATATATGATGTGTTATAGATGTGAATGTCTCCGAAAAGGAGCATATTTAGTATACCCTACGCAAATAGAAGCAACTAATACTTAATCATCCCCTTGGGCATCTGCAGAAAAGCAGTCTTGCAAAATTTTACCCTCTATTACAAAGATTATATAATATCCATGAGCCGGTATATAGTATCTTTGAACCTTAAAGAGGTAAACGAAATCTTTCGTCGAGCCATAATCAGGTCTTACTTTGAGCCCGAGCTGCTAAAGATGGACTATCGCAAGTCAAGCATCAAGCATCCCTTAATTCTAGATGATGGCCTGACTGTAGAAGACATTTTGCATCTCTACTTCGACATTTCAACCGGAATCGACTACCCTGATGGCGATGAGTGGTTCACAGTAGAATACTTGCTGCCCTTCGATGTCAAGCTGCCAGACAGCCTCAAAGGGCTAGATTATTTTACCACCCTATCAGTTTCAGATGGAAAGCATTTTTGGCGCCACCGCGAGCTGATAAGATTCAAGATGGGCAAATCAAAAAGACTAGTCGAGTCGCTTGCCTTTATCGACAAAAAGTACAAAGAGCTCAGCAAGTCGATCCATGACTCGCATGTTATAAATCAGCTCAAATGAAAGAGAGAGAGCGAGATATATATGAATGAATTAATTAATTGATATTTTTTTATTGTTATTTTATTATTATTTTTATTTTGTTTTCCATTCGTTGTTCTTGAAAAGATAGTTGATGCTGCTTGTCTTAGCAACAGAGGGAGTCCATTTAGAGCTGGCCTCATCATACAAGTACCATATCTCTTCTGCGCTGGGTGGTATCAATTGCAATTGAACAGGCACGATGTCTACTAGGTATTCTATCTTTTCGATGCCCATTTCAAATTGCCTGTCGCCTTTGCTCTGCAGCGGAAAAACAATACCAATTTTTTTATTGTTACCAAAGCCTGCAAATCTGATGAATGCTTTGATACCCTTTCTACCTCGTCTTTTTTTTACATCTTTTACTACGCCTTTTAATTTGAACCAGCTATCCATCATGAATTCCCGTTGGAAGAATGTCTCACTGTATGGGACAGGAAATCCGATTTCAACCATGCTGACATACTGTGGGTCGTCTTGGGGGAGCTGCTTTTCTTCAACTTCAAAAGACCGATTTAGCGTATCATAAATGACTTCAATTTCCCAAGGCGATATGCCATAATGGTAGAATGTAGCCGTATCTGGCACTTGAGCCGATCTAGGCTGCAGAAATAATAAAGTCTTTACTGGATTACACCGAGAAACTTTGCCAAGTAGATGAGCGATAGTGTCACCACGGAGCCGGCCATAGACTTCCAAGGGATTGGTGGAAGCCTCGGAGCGCTAAGCGTTATCTGGTGGTTGTCAATGACACTTGTAATGTACTGACGCATCTTGGCATGCCAGATCTGGTATTCAATTTTATGCTTTTTTAGGATCGACTCTATTTCATAAATGACTGGAGCCCTCACCGAGCGGATGTGCTGTATATACCTGCGAGAAATCTCGACTTCTGCCTGTATTGCAATAAGACCCTGCTGCATTTCAAGCAACCTTACATGAATCTCCCAAGGTGTAATCAGCTTTTTTGAAAAGCCATGCCCTATCTGAGTCGGCTTTCTATTCTCCAACTTGACACGCTTAAAACCCTCAGAGATCAAAGCAGTAATGATTTCGTCCCGCTTTATCTTGACCATAAGGCATAGATGGTCAAGCTCGATCTCTTCTTTGCGAATAAAGTCCTGCAAGCCCTTAATGACACTAACTGTCCTTGGATAACTTGTAAGAAATTCGGACATTTAGGTTATGTAATTATGGGTTAAAGTTAGGATATATTAAAACTCTATGCAGGTCTGTTAAATATCATTCCTCTGTTAGTAGTAGCAGAGCTCCGTTCTAAATTCTCCCGCGCAGGTAAATGTCCTGAAATGGCTCAACGGCCATGTCTTTCCAGGACAACTTCTTATCTGACCAGACCACATTTGCCCCCCGCACTACGGCAGCAGGCGTAGATTCATCGCTCTCGCCCATAACTGCCACACCCATTGTGGCAAGTCCATCCGCAACCGCCTTAAACGTTACTCTTAAGACATTGCCAAACAGATCGCGCCTGCCCCTCTGATCCTCTACTGGCTCAAAGCCGGCGCACGCTATTGCCACTCCTGTTGTACCTATACGAGTTGGCATAAGCCTGCTGTCTGCTATCACGATGCCCACTCTTATGTCCAGCTCAGTAAGAAATTTGAGTTTCAACTTCTCTGCAGTCTCAAAAGGGTCACGTGGATAAAGTATGGCATAGCCTCTTGGAACATTTGATTTGTCGATTCCAGCGTTTGGCGCTATGGTGCCATCCCGAATTGCAAGCAAAAAGCCTGGCACTCCTCTCATTACATATTCAGACTCTCTAAGTACAAGCTCAGCAAGCTTTGCATCCATGTGATTTTTCATCGCTAGCTCTTTTGCCTTTTTTCTTACCTTTACTTTGCTGAGTTTGACTATAGAGCCTTCGCTCATTGACACAAACTTGCTTGAGATGACTAAAACGTCGTTGTACTTGTAGCCAAATCCTTGGAGACTCTCAAACAAGTCAAACCTCCCTCTCTGAGTTTTAATAGATATTGGCATAACTTCGATGATCAAGCAGTATCTCAGTAGAAGGGCCCTCTCTGTCTTTTGTGCTTTATGTTTTCATGCTCCAAAGGTTTTAATCCATCATGTAGGCAAAATCTCATACATACATTGCGTGAATTGTTTTGGTAGGAATGACAATTACAGAGAAGATACTTGCCCGTGCATCAAGCAAGCAAAAATTGTCACCTGGCGACGTTATGTTTGCCAAGGTGGACAAGGTCATGTTACATGATGTTTCGGGCCCAGGTGTGATTAAGGTGTTTAGCGAATGGGAAAAGAGAGGGTTAAAGCTTAATCAAATCTGGGATCCTGACAGGGTATGGGTCGCAGAGGATCATTTTGTTCCTTCCGCTGACAGAATCTCGGCAGAGAACATCACCAATCTTTCCAATTTTACCAAACAGTATGGCATCACCAAACATTTCAAGTACGGGCTTGGTCAGTATGGGATCTGCCATACACTTTCACATGAAGAGGCCTTGGTGCTTCCTGGCGAAGTCTATGTTGGAGGTGATTCGCATACCAACACTACTGGCGCCATAGGTGCATTTGCTGCCGGTTTGGGACACACCGATATAGCATACGTACTTATGAACGGCCAGATCTGGTTCAAGGTGCCAGAGACAATGCTCTTCAAAATTGATGGCACCAAGCCGGACCATATCATGGCAAAGGACATTATATTAAAGATAATTGGCGACATTGGGACGGATGGTGCCAATTATAAGGCCATGCAGTTTGCCGGAAGCATAATGAAGCACCTTCCGATGGAGGAGCGCCTGACGCTTACCAATATGACTACAGAAGCAGGAGCAAAGAACGGTATCATTGAGCCAGATGAATCAACTTATGCGTACTTGCGCGAAAGAACAAATACAAAATATTCTCCTGTGCATGGTGATCTAGACGCGCACTACTCTGAAGTATTCACATATGAAATAGAAAGACTTGAACCTACCGTTGCAAAACCATTCTCACCCGGGAATATCTCTGCAGTCAGGGAACTGCAGGGAACGGAGCTTAATAAGGCATACATAGGCTCATGTACTGGTGCCAAGCTAGAAGACCTTCGTGCAGCAGCCGAAATCCTGAAGGACAGGAAGGTTAAGATAAGAACAGAGGTGCTGCCTGCTGCACAGTCAATCTACATGAAGGCATTAAAAGAGGGACTAATCAACATCTTTATGCAAGCTGGTGCTGTTGTGGGCCCCCCTACTTGCGGCGCCTGCTGTGGAGCTCATATGGGAGTGCTTGGTAAGGATGAGGTGTGCATCAGCACTACTAATCGGAATTTTCCAGGTAGAATGGGCCATGTTGAGTCAAAGACGTATCTTGCATCGCCAATAGTTGTCGCAGCTTCAGCAGTAACTGGGAGAATAACAGATCCTAGGGATGTAAGAAATTGAGCAACAGGAGCAACGGCAATAGCATAAGAGGCAAAGTTCACAAGTACGACATCGACAACATTGACACAGATGTGATTATTCCGGGCCCTTACTTGAAGATACACGACCACAAAGAGCTTGCAAAACACGCAATGGAAGGAATTGACCCAAGCTTTCCTGAGAAAGTATTGCAGGGTGATTTTCTCGTGGCCGGCAACAACTTTGGTTGTGGCTCTAGCCGCGAGCACGCGCCAATAGCCCTTTCCCAGACAGGGATCAAGGCAATCCTCGCACAAAGCTTTGCAAGAATATTCTACAGAAACGCAGTGGATGGAGGCTATCTGCTTCCAATAGAGATCGACGAATCAACAGTCAAGAAAATATCTGATGGAGATGAATTAGAGATAGACATAGCGAAGAACAAGATAACTAACATCACAAAGAATGACCACTACTCGATGAAGCCATTTCCTGAGCTCATTGCAAAAATCGTCGAGGCCGGTGGACTAATAAACTACAAGCCAGACTACCACTAATCTTTTTTTGGCACCCACTTGTCACCTTTTTTCTTGTATTCTTTTTTTACAGCAGACCACGCGACCTTGTGAGCAACCTGCTCATTCCTCTGACGCTTACCTCCTCGTCTCTTTGAAGGGCTTGCATACTGTTTGAGAGCATTTTTGTGAGCCTTACTGTATATTTTCTGTGCGTGGGACGGGAGTGTGTCAATCGCTTTTCTTGTCCTTGCAGACAGGGCTGAGCTGATACCGCTGCTCCTGGTGCCTCGCCTACTGCTGCTGCTACTACTACTATTCGTACTGATACTCCTCCGCTTGCCCCGCGTAGTGCTGTTGTTAGTATTTCGCCTGCGAATAGTGCGCTTTCCTCTTCTCGTTGCGCTCCTACGTCTGATAGTAGAAGAAGAAGATTTTCTTGGCATATCGCGATTGGCTCAACATAATATATAATATATACATGGATACCATATTCATCACGCGGAAAGGCAGGTTGGAGGAAATTTTCAGCAAGGCGCTGTACGCTGATGATGCAGCACTTTACTCTGTTAGCTATCGCGACTTTGAAAATATTGTAGAAGTCCCGCTGCAAGAATTTCTCAAGCTGTCGGAAAATTTCACATTGATACCTCAGAACAGAATCCTACTCGTCAAAAAAAATGAGCAGGTGCTATACCAAAAGTACGGCTACTAATAGCATTCGAGAATCCAGCCTTCTGACAGCAAGCCATTCGCTCTGCCAGTGGCAGTTGCATAGCGCCATATAGAAACATCATCGTCTGCAGTCACACTAGCCCTGATCTTGGCAAGCGCTTCAATTTCTTGCTGCAGGCCTTCGCTGCTAGCTTTCGTGGTCGAGAATTTCTTGCAAAACTCACAATGTGGATCAAATCTAGCTGTTTTGTCGGCTGCATCGATGACAGGGTATGCCCTGCATGCAACCGGCCTGTCGTAATATATTTTGCATTTAAATCCACCATGAGCAGACCTTTCGTTGCTTTCAACATCAAGGAACGGGCAGAGGTTACCATCCTCATTTTTGCCCATCATCTGATAGGCGATTATCTTGTCCGGCGAATTTTTACCAACTGCAAGGCGCGGAATTATCCTGACTCTGATGCCCATGTTCTTTGCAAGTCGCTCTATTGCAGCTTTCTCCTCAGGCAGTACAAGTACCCCTATCTTGCCATACTCAACAGAGGGATAATACTCTCGGTAGATGCAGCAGTCAGAGCACCCTTGCACACAGCTGAACTTTTTTTTCATTTGTTTTCCTCTATGCATTGCCATTCAATGCTTTCCGGCGAAAGCTCGTCGTACTTCAAAAATGCGATATCATAGATCGATTTTGATTTCTTTAAAATTTCAAGGTCATACTTTCTGCCATCGTCCTTTCTCTTGGGATTTTCTTTGTATATCCCAAAACGCAAAATTGCTTTCTTTTCGTATCCTGTCTTAAACCGCTTGTAATTGTCAGACACATGCACCTTCTTCACAAAGCCAGTGTTGTCGCCTTTATAAGTAGAGCCGCCATAAATTATCAGCCAGTAGCTGTCGCTCTGCTCTACAAACCTAAGCTTTATTTCGTCATCTGGCCACCAATCGATCGTCTTTTTCCATAACCGGTATGCAGGCATCTTATCCTCGAAGAGTGGAATGACGTTCATATAGATGTCATGGTAGCGGTAGCCCACACCGATAAAGTCCCTGAACCAAGAGATAGGCTTGCTGCTCACTGTATCCATAAGCTTGGCACCGCTATAATAAAAGAAAGGTGCAAAATAAATCATGTTCTTGCTTGTATGGGGTATTGCCTAAAAACAGAGAGAGAGTATTGATTCTGTTATATTAAGCACGCACGCCCGCAATCATGTTTTTATTCATATGGCTATTTACCACCACCACCACCACCACGACTATTGAGGACTTTGGATATCCCCAGATATTGCCATATTGCCACATATTGCGAACCGACAATCATTTTTTATTTTTAAAATACTAGATACACATAACACTGTGCGCGCCCGTAGGGGTCAAGTGCAATAACAAAAAGATTGAGCCATGCAGGATTCTCAGTGCTACTTTTTGTATTGGTGACAATTAAGCTGTAATTTACTGTTCCTTTTCAACTGGCTCGATGTGGCACTCATGGCCTCTGTGCTCTTTGTCTAGCTGCTGAGCCTCTTCATTTGTTATGGGAAACCTTTCTTCGCTCACACCACGCTTTTCCAATAGCACCTTCCCACAGGTATCGCAGATGAGTTGCATCACTATGATAGTCATTTCGCTAGAGTCAATCCAGATGATATATTTAGACTATTCTGCTAGCCTACTATGTTGCGCATCCTGCCAAATATTCCCTTTTTGTTCTTTTCCTTATTCTCTACTGACTTGAAACATTCAGAGCAAAGAGCGCGTAGGTTGACTGGCCTATTGTCCTTTAGAGAGCCATTAATGTGCTCAAACTGAGGCGGAGTGCGGGGGCTGAACTTGACGCTGCATTTCTGGCACCGGTTGTGGGCGCGCTCAAGCACCGTCTGTCGGATAGCAAGTGTTAGGTGCTCATACTTTTTCTTATCATAACTGGGACTACTTGGAGGGCCGAAAAAAGACATGCATGAATTAGATCCTAGCTCAAACTTATGTCTTGCGATCACAGAAGACCTTTTTATACTGATTACTAAGCCTTGCAAAAAAGACAAAAAGAAGAAGATTGCAATAAAAATAAGAATAACAGTCGCTAGAATAGCTAGATATTATGGAAATTTTTTTCTTTTTCTTTTCTCGCTGCAGTCGGGTAATATCAATAGAAGGGAGATCAGTTAACGATATTTCCCCAAAGGGCTTTTTACTTACAGTATCTTGGCACTTCTAGCCACAGCATAGACATGGTCTTTCAGGTCTCGCTCATAAAGCGAATTCATCTTTTCAATGAGCGTCTGGCGTGCCTGAGCCCTTGACTCTTCCGTGCTGGCCGAAAGGGCTGCTGCAAATATGTCTGGCAAGTTCTCCTTTATCCAGCCATCAAGCACAAGATACCTGCTTTCATTTATCCATGTGACCCGGGAGACAGATTGGTCGACCTCTTCGTCGAACCTGCCAGTTTCAACTCTGTCTATCAGCATAAAGATGCAGTTGTTTGGATCAGGATTGCTGAGTACTTCGCTTGGACGCCCGGCTGCTCTGCCAGATTCTATACGCTCTATTAGGCCTTGCGGTCGGACATAGGTGCCAGCAACATGGACTTTGCTGCCATTCACCGACCGAATGCGACCGATGATTATTTTGTTGTGTTTCCCATCTTTATGCACTACAAAAACATATTGGCCAGGCTTAATTCCTCCCCCCCTGCTGCTAAACATCCATTAAAACCCCAGCTTCCAAATTATATAATGTTATCTCGACCCGGATCTTTGTATGTAATATTGTTTGGAGTGTCATAAGTTTTTCATGATCCAGTACGCCGCAAACTAAGGAATTGATTTTTGGCTGTATAATCCGTTAGAATTACATTTATTAACGCTGTCCAATAACGATAGACAAGCATATGCAGAGATTTGACGAGCTTGATATGAGGATATTATCTGAACTGACCAAGGACGCAAGCATTTCAGTCCCGAGGTTGAGCAAAAAGCTCAACGTTAATGCTTCTGTTCTTTATAGCAGGATAAAGCGCCTAGCAAAACGCAGTTTGATTAAAAATTTCACAGTGATTGTCAATGAATCCATGCTGGGGATAAATGTCAAGGCGACAGTTGGGATAAACCGAGATCCTAAGTTGAAAGATCCAATTCATGCAGAACTTATGAAAATTCCAGAAATTAGGTCGCTTACTGAAGTTACCGGCAGGTTTGACATGATAGTGAACATAAGCGCCCACACATTGGAGGAACTACATAATGTCGTCATCGCGCGCATAGGCAAGATAGAAGGCATACAGAACACTGAAACATTCGTTGAGATGCAGAGGACTGATAAAGAACCCCTCTATACTGTCCATCCCTCACTTTCAAGGTACTGACAGATATTTTATATAACGCAGCTACAGTTTAGAATATGGATTACATTGCTCGCTAAAAGATTGGATGTCCTGTCGCTCATACAGCACAAGATTACAGAAATGGTTCAGACGCTCAGGCTGGCAAAAAAGACCAGCAAGGAGGATTATTTCCAACACCTGCGTCTGGTGCTGCTTGGCATGCTTGTAGTAGGTGGTATTGGTTTTGCCATGAAGCTAATAGGAGAATTTGTCACAGTGGGCACGACAGGCCGGTTTGGGTAGTAGCCAGTAGGATTAAAATACCTTCAATTCATACTTGCAAGCATGGAAAGCAAGATAGACAATAATAATGCAGTCACTCATGTCAGTACTCAACGATGGGACGCTGACGTGCTCAAATCAGATGTACCTGTCTTAGTAGACTTTTGGGCCGAATGGTGCGGCCCATGTAGGATGGTGGGGCCTGCAGTAGAGCAGGTTGGCAAAATTATGGCAGGCAAAGTCAAAGTGACTAAGCTAAACGTTGATGAGAATCAGGAAATTGCAATGAGGTACAATGTCCAATCGATCCCTTCACTTTTGCTGTTCAAAGGCGGCAAGGAAATAGCAAGAACTATAGGTGCAGCACCAAAAGAGACATACCTAAAGTTCATCGAAAATTCACTCAAGTCCTAAGCTGTGTGTCCTTCTTCCTTCCTTCCTTCCTTTCTTTCTTTCCCTTTTCAACGAAAGCATTAATACGTATATTTTGATGTCTAACAGAGGATAACAGCCATTGGGAAAAAAGGAACTGGCCGCGCTATTCTCATCTAATCCTGACAGGTACTACAAAGTATCGCTTTTTGACAAGATGGGCTTTACGCGAAGAAAGTGCGCAAAGTGCGAAAAATTCTTCTGGACGCTTGATATTGCAAGGGATTTCTGCCCGGACCATGAAAATTACAGTTTTATCGGAAAGCCGCCAACAAACAAACATCTAGACTATGTAAATGCGTGGAAGGAGACCGAGAAGTTCTTCCGCGCAAATGACCATAAAATAGTAAGGCGCTACCCTGTAGTATGCCGCTGGAGAGAAGACCTATATTTCACAATAGCGTCAATAGTTGACTTTCAGCGAGTAGTCGGCAATCAAGTAGTTTTTGAATTACCAGCAAACCCACTCGTAGTTCCGCAGATGTGCCTCCGATTCAATGACATTGAAAATGTGGGACTGAGCGGTAGGCACTATACAGGCTTTTGTATGATAGGCCAGACATGTAATGCCGACACGCCAGGTGGCTACTGGAAAGACAAATGCATAGATCTTGACTTTGGCATGCTGACAAAGGGACTTGGCATCAAAGCAGAAGACATAACGTTTGTCGAAGACGTGTGGATGGGGGCTGGCGCGTTTGGATACTCATTAGAATATTTCGTGGGCGGTCTTGAGCTTGGCAACGCAGTATTTACTGAATTTGAAGGTAATGAGAATGACTACCGCGTCATGCCAAATAAGATAATAGACATGGGCGCAGGGCTTGAGCGCTTTTCATGGATAACGATGGGTACACCCACAAGCTACGACTGCTGCTTCGGACCTGTCGTTGGAAAGTTGGTAGACATGACCGGAACTGACACTGATCATGAAGTGCTGACTAAGTATTTTGAATCGGTCTCATTAAAGCTTGACAATAAGACCGGTGGCAGTAGCAGTATCCGAGATTTGAAGTTGCTAATCGCAAAAGAGATGAAAATTTCTGAGGAGCAGCTGAGCGCTTTTGTTGCACCCTATGAAGCGATCTACACGATTTCCGATCACATAAGAACCCTCGTATTTGCAATTTCAGACGGGGCACTTCCCTCAAACGTAGGTGGAGGTTACAATCTAAGAGTGATCCTTCGTAGAGCGCTTTCAATACTTGAAAGGCTTGGCTGGAAAAACATCATCAGAGTCGAAGACATTGCCGAATTGCATATCGACTACCTTAGCCAGATGTATCCAGAACTTGAAGATCACAGGCAAGATGTCAAGACAATCCTGCAACTTGAAGCAAGCAGGTACTCCAGTTCCCGTGAGCGCATGAACTCTGTGGCGATGTCACTC
The DNA here is from genome assembly GCA_036373855.1 of Nitrososphaera sp. Taxonomy (GTDB): domain Archaea; phylum Thermoproteota; class Nitrososphaeria; order Nitrososphaerales; family Nitrososphaeraceae; genus Nitrososphaera. The sequence continues at coordinate 4,103 of DASUUX010000046.1, read as the reverse complement.
AAATCGAGCAAAAAGGCCAAGGAGCTGACAGTTGACGACCTTATTAGGCTCTATGAGTCAGATGGCATAACTCCAGACTTCTTGATGGAGCAAGGGATTGTGCAGAATGTGCCTTCAACATTTTATACAAAACTTGCAGAATTGCACACAAGCCAGGTGTCAAGCCAGAGTTCAAAACCAATCCCTGGGCTAGAAGGTCTTCCACCGACAAAATTACTCTACTATCAAGACGAATCGATACGCCATTTTCATGCAAAGGTGCTCAAGGTGGTGGAAGGCAAGTATATCGTTTTGGACCAGACTGCCTTTTACCCAAGGGGTGGAGGCCAGGAGCCAGATACTGGAGAAATTGAAGACAACAAGGTTGTAGAAGTTACAAAGCAGGCAGATGTGGTAGTGCACAAGATAGAAGGGGGAGGAGGTAGGATACCTGCAAAGGAGCAAACTGTACATGGAACAGTAAATGGCAGGCGGCGCGATCTTATCACCAAACACCATACCGCAACCCATGTCCTCAACTCTGCTTCTAGGAATGCACTTGGCTCATGGGTCTGGCAGAACTCTGCATTCAAGGAAGAAACTTACGGCAGGCTTGATATCACGCATCATTCCACACTTACAAGAGAAGAAGTCAAAAAAATCGAACGTATGGCAAACTGGGTAATCCGAGAAAATCATCCAGTCATAATTAAGACATATGATCGCGGAGATGCCGAGCAGAAGTTCTCCTTTCGCATCTATCAGGGCGGCATCGTCCCTACAAGCAACGTTAGAATAGTCAATATCAATGAATGGGATATTGAAGCCTGTGGTGGAACGCACGTAAAAAGCACAGGTGAAATCGGGCTAGTCAAGATAGTCAAATCTGAGCGAATCCAAGACGGCGTCGTCAGGCTCGAGTTTGTAGCCGGCGAGGCGGCTGTCAGCTACATGCAGCAGCTAGATAGCCAGCTTGCATCCATAGCACAGGCTCTAGGCTCAAGCAGAGAAAAAGTTATCGAATCGTTTGACAAGGCGATGCAAGATGCAGAAGGTGCAAAGAAGAAGCTACGAGCTATGCTCAGAGTCGTCTCGGTCCCTATTGCAAAGAGCATTTCAGAGCAAGCCAAAAAGCTTGATTCGGGCATCCACTTGTATACCACATATGATGAAGAGCTTGATGACGACTACCATATTGCCATTGGAGAAAAGGCGATCGAGCTTGACGAACACTTAGTCTATCTTGTCCTTCTGTCAAAGGGTCAAGGCATTAGAGTTATCGTATTCGCGGGGGAAGCTGCATGCAAGAAGGTCAAGGCCAGTGCAATTGCAAAGCAGGTATCCAGCAAGCTAGGTGGGTCCGGTGGTGGGGACAATCGCTTTGGGCAGGGCGGAGGCAAGTCAAAAGACAGGATAAAGGAAGCACTGCTGTTGGCCGAAGAGGTAGCAAGGTAGCTGTGAGTGGCCGTATAGACTGGAATTCAATAGAGTGCAAGTGGATCGAAAGGTGGGAGAAGCAAAGGAACTTTGAGTCAGACCCTGACAGCAGCAGAGAAAAATACTTTGTGACAGTAGCCTATCCTTATCCAAACTCGCCCCAACATATTGGCCACGGTCGGACGTACACGCTTGCTGACACCCACGCTCGCTATATGAGGATGAAGGGATACAACGTACTTTTCCCAATGGGCTTCCACTACACCGGCACCCCGATCCTTGGCATGTCACGAAGGGTTGCCGCCAGTGATGCTGAGCTGATGGAAACGTTTCATACGATATACAAACTATCAGACGATGTCATTGCAACATTTGTCGAGCCAGTCAAGATAGCAAGCTACTTCCACCACGAGATCAAGAGAGGTATGAAGGAGATGGGTTACTCTATTGACTGGCGGCGCGAATTCACCACCATTGACAGGGTATATTCAAAGTTCATCTCGTGGCAATTCAGGACTCTTCAAAAAAAAGGATTGATAGTGCAGGGCTCCCACCCGGTTGGATGGTGCCCACGTGACCAGAACCCTGTTAGCCAGCACGATACGATAGGTGACGTAGAGCCAGATTTCAATGAATACACGCTAATCAAGTTTAAGTCTGGGGGTGGTGATGATGACGACGATCTTATTATCTTGCCAGCAGCAACGCTCAGGCCAGAGACGCTCTTTGGAGTGACTAACATATGGGTCAACCCCGAGGTTGACTACGTGCAGGCTCAAGTTGATGGCCAAAAATGGATAATAAGCAAAGAAGCAGCAAGAAAGCTAGAATTTCTCAACCACAAGGTCGAGATCATAAAGACAATCAAGGGAAGCGAAATGATCGGTTGGAAAGCTACCAACGCTCTCAATAACAGATCTGTCCCGATCTATCCTGCATCTTTTGTTGAAGCCGATAGCGGCACTGGAATTGTAATGTCAGTACCAGCACATGCACCATATGACTACCAGGCCCTTGAAGCTCTAAAATCAGACATGAAACTTCAGCAAATGTTTCATATTTCAGTTGACGATGACAACGTTTCCCCGATCAAAATAATCGAATCCGAAGCGTACACTAGTCGGATCCCAGCTGCTGAAGCAATCGAACAGGTTGACGCTCTTGCCCAGAAAAATATCGACGACGAGCGACTCGAAAAAGCTACAAGCAATCTTTACTCCCATGAATTCTACAAAGGTAGAATGATGCAAAATACCGGCAGCAGGTATGCGGGCATGGCAGTTGCTGTAGCAAAGAATGAGATCAAGCAGGATCTCTTGAAGTCGGGCTCGGCAGAAACAATGTACGAGCTTGTCAACAAGCCGGTAAAGTGCAGGTGTGGAGCGGAGTGTGTGGTCAAATTGCTGAGTGATCAGTGGTTCCTAAACTACAAGGACAGAGAATGGAAGCAACTGGCACATGAGTGCCTAAGCAATATGGACATCTTACCCCAGGACATCAGGCAGGAATTTGATTATGTGATTGACTGGTTGCGTGAGCGGGCCTGCGCAAGAAAATCAGGCCTTGGAACCAAATTGCCTTGGGACAAGGAATGGACAGTTGAGAGCCTATCAGATTCGGTCATTTACATGGCTTACTATGTTATTGCAAAATATGTCAACAGCAAAGCTATAAGCGATGATAACGACAACATAACCGATGCATTCTTTGACTATGTCCTGCTTGGAAGTGGTAGCGCAGATCAAGTTGCTATGGAGTGCAAGTTGGCTGCATATACTGTAGAACAGATAAGAAACGAATTCAGCTACTTTTATCCTGTAGACTCCCGTCACTCAGGGCGGGACCTTGTCCCAAATCATCTCACATTCTTTATCTTTAACCACGTAGCCATTTTTGACAAGAAAAACTGGCCACGACAAATAGTGGTCAATGGCTCAGTCCTGATGGAGGGCAAGAAGATGAGCAAGTCGCTTGGCAATATCATCCCACTTCGAGCTGCAATTAGAGAATATGGAGCAGACGCAATCAGGCTTGCAATGTTGGTCTCGGCTGAAATACTTCAAGATGCCGACTTTTCCTTTGATACTATTCGAGGCATTAGGTTGAAACTTCTTGGCATTTTTGAAATGGTTGAAAAGTGCAGGAGCAGGTCCCTTGAAGCAACTAAGCGGCACCAAGATTATGACCAACAACAACAACAAGAACAAGAGCTGCTGATGCTGGAAGATAGGTGGCTTGTCAGCAGACTCCAGCGCACGATAGCAGAGACATCGGCCTCGATGGACAGATTAAGGATAAGAGAAGCGATATACCATACTCTATATTCACTTGACCGAGACTTGCAATGGTATCTGAAACGAGCTGCTGCTAGGAAACGCGAAAACATAACTGGAATGCTTGCCGAGTTTCTCAACCTTCAACTCAAGATGCTTGCGCCATTTGCGCCATTCACAGCAGAGGAAGTCTGGGAACGTATGGGTAACAGCCAATCAATAACCACAGCAGGGTGGCCTGTGGCAGAGGAAGGAAAGATAGACATAGCGGCTGAAGAATCTGAGTTTCTCATCTCTAGCCTGCTTGCAGATGTCCAAAACATAGTGAAGGTCACTAAGATAACACCTGCTAAGATTGTATTCTATGCTTCAGCTGCCTGGAAGGCACAGGTGTACAAGGCAATACTTGCAAAC
>DASUUX010000045.1:0-8981 GCA_036373855.1 Nitrososphaera sp. | reverse complement strand
GGGTTACACACCGACCTAAAGACGCTCATAGACGAGTATGTTGAAATGAACCCTGCTATTGCAAACCCACGCCTTGCAGATGGCTCAGATGATAATGGCAACGCCTGGGGCACTTGGCAGGTGTCTGTAAGGCGACAGAATGACTGCCTTGTGGCAAACGGTTACATGCTGGTTGGCGATTCGGCATGGATGCCTAAGCCATTAGATGCTGGAGGAATCGGGCCGGCAATAATTGCTGCCACAATAGCCGGCAAGGATGCAGTGGAAGCAATACAAGCAGGCGATACATCTGAAAAAGGGCTCTGGCAGTACAACAAGCATTTTATCGACGACTATGGCTACAAGACTGCAGGCCTTGAAGTCTTCCGCAGGATGCTACAAGGGTTGACAAATGAGCAGATCAACTATGGCATGAAGCACTTTTTGTCCAAGATGGATATCGATAAAATTACGCAAGGCGAGCATCCAGAGTTTAGTACTGTTGACAAGCTGGGCATGATAATCAGAGGAGCAATGAATAAGAAACTTGCTGAGGACCTAAGGTATTGTGCCAGCGTAAATAAGGTACTGACTGATCATTACTACAATTATCCCGATACACCAGAAGGGTTCCCCGAATGGCACAATATCCTAATTAGACATCTTGAGGCGGCATTTTTGCGATATAAAGATAATAGCTCTTCTACTAGTGGGTCTCCAGGAAGAATAAGCAGCAGTCATTCGGCAACAACAAGTACGACAACGACAACAACGTAATCGTACTAACTGAAGAAGAATGAATTAATTAATATCTCACATATACATCTTTATTTTTCCTCACAGAGAATATGCCACATCCTCTCTATGCCAGATTCCCAGTCATTAAGACAATATACCTAAGCGAAACATCTGCAATCAGGCAAGCAGTCGACATGATGGTTAAAGACTACTTGGCGCAGGATCCTCTGGGAAAATTTAGCTATCGCATATTGCTACCACGAGATCAAAAATCAAATAGGAAGGCAAAGGCGATAGGACTTGCGTTTCAAGGAGAGTTCTTGCTTGGATTGCGCAAACGAAAAGTAGTGCCAAATGTGCGCGAAGTGCGCTATATCCACGACGAGCATCATTATGGATGGCTGCTTGCAAACCCAGAACTGTTTGAGCAGTTTGAACAGGGTCTTTGACGTCCCGCTAAAAGTATTTGGCCAATATATCGTCTAGCTCCTTTTGGAACTTGCTGTGAAGTTCTCGGTTCTCATTTTGTTCAAGGCTTACCTTACCAGTCTTTTCAATACTATTCATAACTCTGTCAAATTCAGCCAGCCCCTGACTGGCCTTCGATAGTCTGTTTGCAAGGAAGAACACCGATGAAAGTATATAGTTTACCTTGTCGCTTTCAAGCTCAATCTTTTTTGAATCTGGAAACGCAGCATTAAGGCATTCTCTCAGATGTCTTGCGGATTGTTCCAAGCACTCCGTGTTGCCATTGCAGGCTACGGAGCTCTTACTCCACTCTGCAATGCAGTTGACAACAGCCTTTGAAAATTCTGTCATATATTATTTTTAAAAAATGGCAGTTTAAGAATAAATGGGTTTCAATGTCAATGGACCCAGATATATAGTCTATTATTATATGCATTCAAAAGATCATTAACACTACCTTGACAATGCTTGTGTATTTGATATTGTACTGCTTGATTGTGCCAGCCGTGTTGTCATCAAGATGACCTTTTAGGGGATTTTGCAAAAATAAGAAGACATTCCTGCGGGTAGCCATAGCCGCAATAGCAATAATGATAATAATAAATCAATTTCTCTCAATCCTTAGCTGCTGCTCTTTCCATGCAAGAGAAAATAGTAAAAAGGAAAATGGGAGAGGCACTGACCTGTATCTATAATTTTTCAAATCACGGAGAAGGGTTTGACGATTTCACAATCAGCCTCAGATATGATTTTATCGCCTTCAGGTCAGCTTTAACCCTAATGCATGCTCCTATTAGGAAAATTGGTCAATCTATGAAGAAATAGGTTTTCTGTCTCTGCTAAGTAGTGATCGAAGCAGATCAAGCTCAACCACCAAATTGACAACTACACAATCTATTGCAAGACAACATAAATGCCAGCAGATCACCTAGCACTTGCATTTAGTCTTAATTCCGGTTTTTTACCTATATGATTCGAAGCTATGTTACTCGAGTGTTGAATTTCCACTTGAACCCTGTAAAGTAATCGATTGGTTAGTACCATTTTGCGTAGGTGCCACTTCTATTTGTGCTTCTGCTACCGTTAATAGATATGTAACATCAAGTGCAAAATTTGTAGTACCTATAGCTGTAGGATCACCTAATGCTGCCCTAGAATGAATCTCATGTGTACCCGGTGGAAGAGGTTCTAGCAAGATCCAGTAGCCATCTGATACTGCTTTAGCGATCTGAGGAGCTATTCCCGCGATGTTATTTTCTGGAAAAGTCAAATTAAAGAGCCGTGATTGAAATCGATAGTTGTCCAAATTGCTAATATTGATCCCATCTATAGTAATTTCCTTTGTTATCACAGTGTCCTGATCCGCCTTTGCGCACGACCGTAATTCTGATTCGGTGTCTAAAGTTGGATCTGTAGCAGAATCGCATTCTACATTCATTATTGGATAAAGTATTGCTTTACCAGGGGGAATTGTGCATTCTCTAGTAACAGCCCCTCCAAAAGTACCTGCCAAAAACCATACTGGTCCGCTTTGATTGTTTGCACAGTTTTCGCCGGTATCATCAATCGCAGGGTTATGTTCTTCTGGCATTGAGTAGATCCATTGCCACCATTTAGTAGTCCATTCACCATATGTCAACCCATAAGGTTCAGCATCTGGAGGGAATATAGATACACTGTTGCTGTTGCCGTTACCTTCCTGAGCGTGAGTGAGTAAAGTTCCAGGTTGACTATAAACAATAATAAGAGCAAATAACGCTAACATTATAATAACCGCTTCTTGTCGTTTGTTCAACTTTTATACAGATCTGTAGTAAGTCGCAGCTAATTAATCAATTTGTACATTAATAGCATTAATCCATACCATTAGATTCTAATATAATAAAGTATATGGGATCTTATTTCATATCCTCGATTATATAAATAGAAGAGCTAGCTTTGAGGTAATAGAGCTCAATGATGAGGCATGGCTGCTAATACCCCCAACACCTCAAGAGGGCCTCTTACACAAAAATATAGGGGCAAGCAAATTTTCATTGTAGTAGTAATTATAGTCACTCTTCTGTTACTTGACACTTCAATTAACAGAACTTCTGACTTAACTCTCAAGTCGACCTCAAGTTGGTCACTGGTTATATTCTCAATCATCTCCGGTATATCTTTGTCGGGGCAAAACCTGATATTGCGTTTTGTGAAGCAGCAAATTGACAAGAGTCCAGCTGCCCAGAAAAGCCTACGTCTAATTTTACTATACAGAACGGCTACTATTGTTCATTACAGCCTTGCAGCAATTATTGTGTTTACAATTTTGCAAATGTTAATAACGTCGCGCTATGATGTGGTTTTGCTAGTCACTGCCATAACTATTAGTTATATATTCGCAGCATCAATGATGATATTACTTTCTCATAGATTTTTCTCATGGTTTAGATTTAACAAGAATTATACCATTTTTCTTTATGGCTTATCATCTATTATGCTTGTGGCTAACACAGGCATAGCGTTATGGCTAGTAGATATCATATTGTTAGATAAGCCAAGAGGTATACTAAGCACTAAGGTCATAATTAATCCCCCAGCAACCATTAACAATCCTGTAAACAGTACTCTAAATTATGCTTATGCGATAACTACTATTACTTCATTCATTGTTACATGGTCCGCCACTATAGGCCTGTTGAAGAATTACACCCACAAGATGGCAAAATTTACCTACTGGCTACTTCTTACTGTTCCGTTAGCATATTTTATAAGTCAATTTCTCATTTTTTCTTTTGATCTTATTCGTCCTTTGCTTGTATCGAGTCCAACATTCTATGGGACCGTGTTTACAATAATCTTTACATTAAGCAAACCTATCGGTGGCATTATATTTGGTATTGGCTTCTGGATGATTGCCCGGAACATTCAGAAAGACAGTGTAGTAAGGAGCTTCTTAGTTATATCTGCATATGGTTTCCTGCTATTGTTTGTGTCGAATAATGCATTGGTTCTAACTTATACTCAGTATCCCCCTTTCGGGCTTGTTACGATCTCGTTTGTAGGTTTATCTTCTTATTTTGTGCTAGTTGGAATTTTTTCTTCAGCCACTTCAATCTCTCAAGATGCAAAATTGAGACGAGAAATCAGACGCCTTGCAATAAGGGAATCAAAAATGTTGGACAGCATTGGGTTTGCTCAGATGGAGGAGGAGGTAAGAAAACGAGTGCTTCATATGACCAGAGTCAGTAAGAGTGATATGGTTGAAGAGCATATTCCCTCAACTCTAGACGAAGAAGAAGTGAACCAGTATGTGGATGACGTATTAAAAGAGATTAGGACAATGCAAAGGGAAGGATCCTCCAAGAACGAGAACATCTGAAAATACATTCGCGTCCAGATTAAAGCTTGACATCAATTAATTATGGCTACCTGCATTCACTGTCCGAGAATTTATTGTTACTTTGGCTGTTAGCAAGCCTATCAATATTGTAAGTATCCTGGTCATTAATATTAGATAGCATTGGTTGTTCTTATACTTTTAACTTCTTTGTCTTTGGAATAGATGGAAGCTGCAACAATGTAGGGTTCTAGTAGTTAAATTCAGGAACATAATAGATATTACGTCATTTTTATGACCCGACACGCACAAAAAGGTTCTACATTATTTTTGAACAGTCAAATGATAAGAACTGCCAATCTTAATCCTGCCAGCCAAACATGAACCAAAGCAATGTAAATCATACTTTCCTGGTCCGAGAGGTTTTAAAAAAAGCCAATATCCTTCAGATATCATTTTTGTAGTTTGAGCTGGCAGCCCAAGAACATTATCTATGGGAAGCCTCACATTAAATGGAGGAGACTGAATGCGATATTGATGTAACTCCTTTACTCTTATGCCATCGAACATAGCTTGCATATTTGTTATCTGGTCCATCTCGAACTTAGCACGTGCAGCAAGTTCCTCGTCTGTTATACCATCACCTTCTGCAACTGATGCTTCATAGTTTATAACTGGAATTAAGATAGCTTTACCTGCAGGAATTGTACAAGAGCGCTCGGCAGAACCTTTGAGTGTGCCTGCCAAAAACCATACTGGCCCACTTTGATTGATTGGACAGTTCTTGCAGTTTTCATCAATAAGTGGATTCTCAGTTTTTGGTATTGAAAGAACCCACTCCCACCATCTCGCAGTCCAATCCGAATATGTTCTACCAAAAGGCATAGTGTCTGGAGCATATAATTCCAAACCATTGGAGATGGTCTTATTCATGACAATCATAACTCTAGGAAGATGCTTTGCTTAACTTTGCACCTTATAGGTTATCTTGATATCTCCAGGCTTCTTGTTTGGACCAACGCGTCCGATTCCCTCAACTTTAATTTCATCTCCGCTTTTCAAACTGTTGGCAGATATGATAGCATAGTCACATGCAGCTGCTGCTAATGTTTCTCTTGGTGGATTGCCATTTATACAGCTCTGGCCTTCACCTTTTCCTGAATGGCCCGCTCCAACGATGCATCTTTGGATATCGAGCGAAAACGCATGTGCGTCCAGCCGCGTAGGTTTTAGTTCGTCCTCATTAATCCAAACTTTTGCTTTAGAATCTTCCATATCCTTATTGGCTTTCTTCTTCAACTCCTCATCTGTAGATCCATCACCGTCAGCGTCAGTGTATATACAATTTTCTGCTGGAACAAAGATATTATCGACACCGTCGGGTATTTGCAACAAGCGGTTTTTTGGTTTGTCATCTGGAAATGAACCTGCTAGTATGAGCAGCGAGCCACGTTGAATCTGTGCCGTTTGATTACCAGATGATCTCTTCAGGGGATGATTGTCACCGTCATTCTCACGGAATACCCAGCGCCAGAATTCTTCGTGTGCAGCTACAATGTCCTTCTTACTTACCTCGGGGATCGGCGAAGTCAAAGCTTGATCTCCTCCTTTACTGTTGAATTCGCCTTCTGAGCTAAAAATTTGGCAATTCTCATAAGGTTTAACGACCACTCCTGTTAATAAACATAAATATAAAATATAATCATAAATTTTTTCTTCAAGATTCCTCAAGGAAGACAAAAAATGAGAGGTTAGCATAAAATGACGGATAATATTAGTGAGAATGCCATAGAGAAAATAAAAAAGGCCAGCTTTGGCAACTGAAACTCATTCCAAAGATTGTGATTCTTGATTATTTTAAAAATTGAACCATGCCAGTACTATAACAAAGTACACGACTTGAATCCTGTCTTTGGCAAGAACTACGGGAGTATGCCTGGATTATTTGTCGTTCTGGTATCTTGATCAAGAAGTGGGTTCTTGCTTCCAATATTGAGAGAACCCACTTCTACCAATTTGTAGTCAATTCATAATCTTATCCATAGACAATGGTGGTTGCGTGATAGCAACAACAGCTGTGCTGATTACTACATCTCTGTAAGATGTGACCTCTTATCATTATGTTCAGATACCTTTTGGTAGTTACACCAAAGACGCATATGTATGAAAAAATTGAATCAACAGACTATCATTTCGTCACGAAGTCAAGACTTGTCACAATTTTTGATCTCCTCTGTTTGATATTCCTTTCTCAAAGGCAGCAACTGCTTCTATTAGCGCCTTTCTCCTACTTTCTTCAGTCACAGTTGCCCTTATGTCTTCAATTAGCATCCTTGCAACATCAAGTTTCTTGCGCAAACCAGACACAATATTATCATAAACTGCAAACGGGTAGATAGCATTATAGATCTCTTCCATTGTTGCAAATAGTTTCTCAGCATCTTTTCCCTTCCCCGAGCGCATTCTATCATATACGAGACGCTTTATCTCGCCTACGCAGTCAAGCAGCCCTGTAAGGTATGACTCACCTGTGACATCGAGCTCTCTCATAGAAGGCATTGGCTTGTCATCCATTACCGACTTTAATGCGTAGGCTTCTACAAGCTCCTGCTCCGCGACCGCTATATATCGATAGAGATCGTCCCCTGCATATTTTCTGAACTCTTCAAGCATTGCTTTTGCCTGATCCATCTTGCTTTCTGCGTCCTTAAGCTGACTGTGATGCATGGCTACTATTGATTTACTGCATAACATGACAACGTCGCGCGTGCCCTTGATTAATTTCTCGCGCCTATCTTGTACATCTTTAAGGCTTTTGTCTATCTCTTCAAGCGAACTCTGTAGACCTGATGATGACGATGACGACATTTTTGTGCAAACACTCCACCATTAACTTTGTTGCAATTTAAAATAAAAACACTTACTAGAGATAAATTTAAAGATATGAGATAAACAACGGTATAACTGATTGGGAAACATACGCCGCAGCCGAGGCTACAACTATGAGCATACTCTTGTTCAGAGGCTAAATAGCGGCGAGTGGAGTGCCCGGCGACTAGGCGGCAGCAGTACAGGACTCCCAGATATTGTGGCAGTTAACAACGATGCTGGCATCCTGCTGACCATTGAGGCAAAATCAGGAACGAGTGATATCCTTTATGTGCCGCTGGACCAGATAGAACGCTGCTTATTAGTTCGCAATATGTTTGGCATTTACCCAGAGAGACACATAATACTTGCATTCAAGTTTATGGGCAAGAAAAGATTCAGGCGAAAGAAGGAGACAGTATACGAAAGCCGCAGGTTGATAGAATATTACAAAGTTGCAGATATTGTAGTGGGTATGAAGGCTCTCCCGATCATCAAGTGCACTTATGATGGCAAGACCTATGCTATATTCAGAAACAAGACTGTGCCACTTGATATGCCAGACTACAGTATGCCTTTCCATAAACTTGCACATCGAGTTCGGCTAATGGCCCCAGCAAGATTGCAGCCTAAAGCAACAAAAACAAGAACTATATCCTAGAAGATGCTTCTGACCGGACTTGATCTTATAGTTCCAGTGAAAGAGCTAGGGTTGCTATAGATTTGAGGATGAGAAGAGAAAAAATCAAACTCTTGTTAGAGAGGAACAACTAGCAATATCACACCTAGGAAGTACAAAACAGCAGAGGATCGCTCTAGCTGTTTTGCCTTAATCCATAGATACGACTAGAAATCACCTTGTGCTATTGCTTGCTTGTCCAAATTCATTTATAAATTAAGTCCATATTCAGCTTTATTAATGAAAACATCATTGATGTAGGGTTAACCGTAACTACACTTTGGTGAGTAAGCCTGTTTTTGCAGGAGCAGTCTTGGGATAAATTAGGGGAAGCTATTGATAGTGCTGCCATTTCTTCAAAATGTCTATTACCTGCTCATCTGCCACAGACTCAAAGTTGCGGTAAAACTGGTTTATTGCAATAAAGTTAGATGGCGTTATGATAAATTTAAGTTGGTCAGCCTCTTTCTTTAACAACTCCGCCGCTTGCTCTTGAGCAACAGGAGTAGCTATTATCAGTTGCTTAGGTTGCTGCTTCTTGATCCATCGAGCAGCGGGGATCAAAGTAGCGCCTGAGGCGACACCGTCATCGACCAATATTACAGTTCTGTCTCTGATATTGTACTCTTGGTTATCAGGTCTATACAAAGCAGCTCTGCGGGCGATTTCGTGTGATTGTTCTGCCTTTTCCTTCTCTATGTACTCTGGAGAAACCTTGAGCCATCTAAGCTTAAGTGCGTCCAAATATACTGAGCCATCCGGCATAATCGCACCAATTGAATTTTCTTCGTTGTCAGGAGCTCGTAGCTTTCTTGGTATAACGATATCAAAATCAGCCTTTAGTTTCTGTGCGACAACATCCGCCACTACGATTCCACCCCGAGGAATTCCTAAGATCAAAATCTGCTGTTGTCGATTCTTTTTGGCTTT
>DASUUX010000044.1:0-3986 GCA_036373855.1 Nitrososphaera sp. | reverse complement strand
CGTAACGAAGTATTCACCACAAGAAAAACTATGGATGTCATAACTACTGGATTCAAAAAAAGAAAGATGGGGTACCTGTGTCTAGGCCAGACATGGCAGTTTGATTATCCAAAGATGGGGTTTGCTGACTCAAGCTCGCTGAATTCTTGTGTTTCAGTTTGGTTCTGTGCTTGTGTTTCAGTCTGAGCGTCCCCTCGTACTACTACTTGACCGATCATCCATGGATGGAGTGCACAGAAGTATGGATATGAGCCAGGCTCTTCAAATGTTACAGTAAAGGAACTAACTGGCGGAAATGGCGGGCCTATTGATTGTTCTCCTGCTCCTCCTTCTGTTGCTTGGGGCGTTTCTTCACCCTCTGGCACTGTCGTGACATCGGTTGTGGTGCCAGTGGCATTAGTCATTGTAGTTGTTTCATTCGTTACAGAAGCTTCTGAAGATTCCTGTCCTCCTCCTGCTGCGCCTGTTTCAGTGCTGTTCGGTTGAGCTTCACCCGTAGATGGTATTGGGGGAAGTATAATACCAGAGTTTAGTGCCTTTACAGTGCTGTTAAGCCTGGCTTGTATATCTGTTCCTTCAAGGAATGTTGTCTGATTGTTTGCATCAACTACTGCAGGATACCATGCATGTTTGTTCAATGCTACAATTGCTTCTCTGCCATCTGAACCCTGTATAATGACAGGCTCGCCTAGGTTAAATGGTGGCAATAGCTCAAGGTCTGTTAGGCCGCCGGCAGGGTCAGCAAATGGCAATATTATATCAGTTGCGATGCTCGGGTCTTGGACAAACGTTACTGTATGGATTTCTACAAATTCATCGGGTGCGAACCAAGTCACACTATCCCCTGCATTGATTTCAACTGACTGTGGCGTGAATGTATAGTATTGAACAGTCTCATTGCTGCCTTCGCCAACTGCTACTGTTATAACTCCTAGTTCTTCTGATGTCCCTGTTTGGTCCGTTGTCTCTGTAGATTGGGTTGGATCAGTGATCGTTGCGAAAGTAGCTGGTCCAGTTGCTACAAAAACTAAAAAGACTGTAGCTAGGAATCCAACATAGTACAAAATTCCTTTCATAAAATGAATGATAATACTTGGAATTTAAGGGATTCCTTGATATATTCAATATCTTGATTCATAAAGCCCAAACCCCCTGCCATTCAATCAACTAGAGAATCAAGCGCTAATGCATAGCCCTCTCGTTGAATCTTGGTGTCTAGTAATCGAATTCTGGCTGATGAAACAAAGAATAAGAGCTATAGTTAGCAACTGACAGTATTTGTTCGACACTCAACCTGGAAATTGGCGCAGATAGCATTTCTTACTAAATCATCTATCCTACTCTTTGGCAAGACTTAAACGATAACATATCACGTATTCTTCATAGCTAGTAGAGTACAATATAGATAGAGAACTGGCGAAACAATGATAGAGCTAAAATGAAGGTGCGCCGAAGTATTGTTGCAGCAGCGCCGTTGCTTTGACAGCTATCACTTCCGATGCATGAATTTGCATCCTAAAGGTATTGATACTGTAGCAGTTACTCCGCATATTCTCGTGCATCATGGTACTGCTCTAGAATATACCATTCAGTGCTAAGATTTAAGTGACTTCATTACCTTAGAAAAAAAGGGGATGAAGTGAGTTTGCTGCTCCAGGCTGAGCAAAAAGCGATGAAGATCTCGCGACGAACTGACCCTAATGAGTATTTCATCATGTCTGCCAAGCTTAATTCAAGATTGCATTGCTTTGTCTCAATTTTTAACCCGTTGTTACCAATCATGCAAAATTTGCTTTTGCATGATTGTTTTCATATTGTTCCTGTTGACCCTTAAGAATCATATCTATGCCGGAAATATGGTTCATATGCAAAGGCACAGGTAGCCGTTGCTTAGAATAGGGGCTCCTGCATAAAACAATTATTAATCCATGTTTCCCTATACAGCCGCTGTAAGAATGGAGATAGTTTATGATTACCCTCTTTACCGTCCCCCATCAGAGGCCGACTCTGCCATATTTCAAGTGACACTTGGTTGCTCCTTCAACAAGTGTTCATTTTGCAATATGTACCGTACCAAAGAATACGTCGAGCGACCTTGGGAAGAAATCAAGTCTGAGATCGACATGGCAGCCAAGTTCTACCCTGATACGCGTAGGGTCTTTCTGGCAGATGGTGACGCGCTCAACCTTCCAAAGGACAGAATGATAGAGATTCTAAAGTACCTTTGGGCAAATTTTCCCCAACTTGAAAGGATTTCATGTTATGCTATGCCAAAGAACATTCTGCAGAAGAAGGATGATGAGCTAATGGAAATAAGGGCTGCTGGACTTCATATGATGTACGTGGGAATCGAAAGCGGAAATGACATTGTGCTCAAGAAAGTAACGAAAGGCGCGACCTACAAAACAATCCTTCAGGCGTGCCAAAAGCTCAAGCACCACGGCTACATCCTGTCCTGCATGGTAATCTTGGGGCTGGGTGGCAAGACGTATACTAGAGAGCATATCGCAGACACTGCTCGCATACTGAGCGAATCATCGCCTGACTATGTTGGGACGCTGACGCTTCATCTCGAAGAGGGCATACATGAGGAATTTATGAATAAATTCGGAGAGCCCTTTCTGCCACTCGATGATTTGGATGTTCTGGACGAGCTAGAAAGGCTCGTAGTTGACTTCAAGCCCAGTAGGCAGGTCATATTCCGAGCAAATCATGCTTCAAATGTCTATTCTATAGGCGGCACAATACCTGAAGATAGAGAAAAGCTGCTTGCCTTGATTAAGGGTTTGAAATCACACCCAGATATGCTCAAGCCCAAGTTCCTCAGGCGTTTCTAGTCGCCTGCAAGCCGAGAATAACTTTTTTGTTGTTGTTCTTCTTGTTGCCTTGCTGTCCCATCTGTTTAGCTATTGTATCTTCCTAAATTATTTTGAGTTTCTTTTCTCATTTTGCTTGATGTCACTCATTTCCTTGCTCTTGTTCGAGATATTGAAGTATGTTTTTCTAACTCTTCGATATGTATTTAATCCGTCACATTACGGGAGAATTTATCCTGCCAAGACCATACGATCTTTTGCTCGCTCACCACACAACAACCCAGAAACCTATAACTTTTTGTTCAGACCTTCTTTAGCTCTGCAGGTCACTTACTTTCTTAAAAGAGGAATCCTAGCGCTGTTGTAGTACTAGTTGTGTTGTTGTTGATATGAACTAAAAGACAACAACTACTAATACCATAACAAGGGGGCATTTGGACCGACACAAGATTTTGCCCTTGATGGAACAGGGCTGCAGCTCATACGCATTCATATGTCCTTAGCAGCGATAGAATTATTAGCCTGACAGGATATTTTGTTTTTATTGTACCGCGGGGAACTAGAAGTTCAGGCCAAAAGAAAGGCGCTGGCGGTTTTGCAGGATGAAATCACAAAAATCTTGAACTCTTCAAGGGATTTATCAGGTCTAACCACTTCACTCATCAAAGGCGATGAAATGAATAACCACCAGTGTCTTGAACGCATGAGAAAGACCGAGGAAGACGTCGAGAACCTCTGTAGGAACATAACCCGCGACGTTGCCGAGATAGGCAGTCTTATGGCAAACAGGGAAGATATCTTAAGGACGGCTTATATCATTGACGATATTGCCGGCTACATCAGCGGCGTTGCATTTAGGCTTGCCAATATGAAACCAATGACGTTAAAAAAGGGGTCATTTGACGACGACCTAAACCAGCTCGTCGGTATGGTTGTAGACACCATTTTCAAGTTGAATGAGATGGGCCGGGCCCTTTCAATCAATCCTCCAAATGCAATAGACATTGCGCAAGATGTTCAGACTCTTGAGCGTCAGGTAGATGAAAAGCACAGGGCCGTAATTATCAAGGCGCTCAACGAAATTTCAAGTACCAAGGATCTGCTGCTGCTCAAAGATGCAGTTGAAGGCATCGAGGGCATGGTAGACAAATGTCAGGAAGCGTCTGACTC
>DASUUX010000043.1:0-6214 GCA_036373855.1 Nitrososphaera sp. | reverse complement strand
AGCATTATGACATGATAAAAATAAAGCTGGTAAAAAATGTGAATATTCATGGGGTAGACTAGCACACCTAGTCCTATAGGACTTGCAAGTAGCATATGTTCTATCAGCCCATAGAGCATTGCAAAGAGGAATATCGAGACTCCGGATGTGAGGTTTACCGGCCTCAATGGAAACCTCTTGCTAAAAATGAGTGATGTCATTTGCTTTTTGCTTTTTACATGGCAATATACCATTTATGGCTGATATAAAAGATTCAAGGTGGTGACAGACCGCAAGCATATATATCATGCAGACTTTCGAACTATCTCTCTCTCAGCTTGCTCGTCTATTGGACAACATATAGATCTTTGAATACCTATCCAACTACTTTTCTAAATTGATAGACAACCGCTCCCATTGTTACTGCTATCAGAGATCCAATTACCGCAAGAGCTGGTAATATTGTCTGCCAATCAAAGCCGGATAGCATAAGAACGCGAATTGCGTCAACACCGTAGCTTATTGGATTGAATCTAGTTACAGTCTGCATCCACTCTGGCATAAAGCTTGCAGGCGTCAGAGCTGTACTCATGAACAATAATGGAAATGTGAGAAACCCCGCGATAGCAAATACACTTTCACTATTCTTAGTTCTGAGGCCTATCAAGATTGAGATTCCTCCCCAACCCAACCCAAATAATGCAGAGATTAGAAGCATCATTAAGACCCCTGGAACGCCCGTAGCAGGGTGTGCACCCATGGCGTATCCAATGCTAAATATTATGAGTGATTGAATTGTCACCCTAGCTGAATCTGCGCCTATTCTGCCTAGGAGAATGGATTGTCTGTTAGCTTGGGTGACAAGCATCTTTGCAAGAAATCCAGATTTGAGGTCTTCAACAAATGCTGTACCGGATTGAAAAGCACTGGTAAATGAATTTTGTAGAATAATTCCCGGAACTGCAAATAGCAAATAGTTCTCTGCAGGAAAGCCAGGAATAGAGGCAAATCTGCTAAAAAGCTGTGTGAATAGAAGCAGGAAAATTATTGGCTGAAATAGCGAAAAGAATATGAGAAAAGGCTTGCGTAGCAGCTTTCTATTTGTTCGATTGAATAAATGCCATGAATCCTGTATCAGAGACAATTTGCTTTTTAGACTGCCTCCTTGATCTGTTTTCGTCCAAAAGTAAAGGGCTTTTTTCCCTTTGCTTCGAGGTTATCTTTTTCTTCTTCTTCTTTCTGTACCTCTGATCTGATCCTTCTCCCGGTGTGCTTTAGGAAAACATCATCTAATGTTGGAGATGAAACATTAATTGATGATATTTTGATATCCGCAGTGTCAAGCGTCCTCACTATTTCAGGAACCATAAATGCGCCATTTTTCCCATAGACTATTAGTCCATTGTCAGAACCAATGATCTCTGTAACACCATTGATTCTACTTAGAACCTGCCTGGCTGCAACTATTGCATTGCCACTATCTGTAGCTGCTGTATCTTGTCCATTTGCAATTGTAAGACTTACCGCGTCTGCAGCTATCTCCCACTTCATTTCTTGAGGCGTCCCTTGTGCAACTATTTGTCCATGATCAATTATTGAAAGCCTATCGCAGAGTTTGTCAGCCTCCTCTAAGTACTGCGTAGTAAGAAAAATTGTAATCCCTTCTTCTTTATTCAAGCGCCTAAGGTATGACCAAATTGCTGCCCTTGATTGTGGATCAAGACCTGTCGTGGGCTCGTCAAGAAATAATATCTTCGGACTATGTATCAAAGATGTCGCTAGATCGAGCCTTTTCTTCATCCCACCGGAGTAAAATGCTGCACGCTCGTCAGCCCCATCCTCCAAGGCAACCAGACCCAATAGTTCGTTCACACGCTTCTCCAGCATTTGGCCGCTCATATGCTGTAAATGGCCCTGAAGCATCAAATTTTCCCGTCCGGTAAGGTCGAGATCAAGCGCAGTTTCCTGACTTTGTACGCCAATTAATTGTCTGATCTTGTAGGGTTCTTTGTCAAGATCAAACCCTCCAATTGAAACTGAGCCGGAAGTCTTGGGCATCAAAGTTGTAAGGATTTTAATTGTCGTACTTTTGCCAGCTCCATTAGGTCCAAGGAAACCAAAGAATTCTCCTGCATTTACTTCAAATGATATTCCTTGCACTGCCGAAGGTCCACTACCATATCTTTTCACCAAATTCCTGACATTTATGACATAATTAGAATAAGACAATGATATTTACCACTGGTACGATCTATTCCCAATTTGAAGGACTGGTTCACTTAGAAAGTTTTCAAAATTGACTATGACATTTTGTGTTTGGTTCCTTGAAATCATCGCGTTGATAGTGATAGTCATTTTGTCGCTCTTTTTAATTGTGGAGTTTTCATGCCTTCCATAACTTGTCTTGCCCATTCTAGCTGCCGCTCTAGGTTCAAAGTATACTCTTTCAGGATATACTCTAGCTCTGTAGGGGGGAGACTTTTCATGTTCGTTTTGAATATGTCCTGAATAAACTGGAAGTGGCCTTTTGACCCTTCAATGAGAAACTTCTCCATATGTTCTGCATCAATAAGTTCAGAAATAAGGCCACGCAGATCCTGCCATCTATGCCCGTAATCTGCAAGCGTTTGCTTTGCTGCCTTTAGCTGCTCAATACCTCTCGGAGTGACGTGATAGACACGTCGGGCGTCTTCACGCGTGGAAGAATCTGCCTTTATCATTCCTTCTTGTACAAGCTTCTTCAAGATAGGATAAGTTGCTCCGGCGCCAGGTCTCCATGCCCCTTCTGTCCTGTCTTCTATGTCTTGCAGGATCTCGTAACCGTGTGACGGCTTAGAAGCTATCTTGTGCAAAATGTAATGAATAAGCAGACCACGTGGAGCGCCATGGGGTTTAGCTAGAAGCCCACATGATAATGATGCCTTATGAGCAAGTGCTGGCATGACTATTGTAATAATATCGTAATTTATGTATATATCTATATCGCATTAGATAGTATTTCATCCCTTTCCTTGGTATGCTTTTGTGATCTGTAGGGTATATAATTTGAAAGGCCTTGCGCATGTCAATCATATCTTCGAAGAAGTATGCACAAAAGAGCCAAGAGGCATTATGAACAGAGAATGAAAGGCAATAGGTAACAGTTCCTACATCACATAAGAAAGTTGACGCGTACCATTCAATTATCGGCGCCTGAGGATAAATAAATTTGAGCTTGATAAATCAGATAGCACCTTATCTTCGTAAGCACGTACTAGCACTATTGTTATTCTTCTGCTTCAAAAGCTATCTTCATTAGTGTTCCATATTCAACTATCTTTCCGTTCTCAACTTCTGCCTTCCAGTTAATGACATCTATTCCCTTGATATTTCGGATAGTCTTATTTGCACGTTCTAGTCCCTTTTCAACAGCATCTTGCCAACTCTTGTCTGATATCGATATTAATCTGAAACTTTGAGAACAGTTGTTGTCATGTATAATCATCATTCTAATCTAACGGATTCAAATCCATCTTCTTGAATCTGCCCATCACGTTATCTAGCAGTCCTTTTTCTCCCGTTTTTTCCTGCAGTAGCTTCACACTTTCTTCTGATGCCTGCTGCGCTTTTCTATCATCATTTATGCCCGCCTCTGTTAGTACCTGCCTTACTACCTCTTAATTGCTGATGTTTTGTTGCTGTGAAGTAAACCCTTGCTTTTCGTTGTCTGAAAATAGACCAGTTATTCCAGATGGCAGCTTTGACAACAGGCTTGATGTTTTGTTGGGTTCTGCCTTTTGCAGCAAGCTCTTTGAAACTACTTTTATGACAATACTTGCTTGCTCTTGCGAGATCCCTACAAGCTGTGACAGCTCGTTGGCTAAATCTTCTTGCCGCAACATCTCTTGAAATAAGATTTTTGTTGTTTATGATAGCTCTGATACATATTTGCTATACTTTATACTACGATAACAACAGCTACACACGAGTTTGACATCTGATGGTTTATGCAGAAGTCGTGGGTTCAAATTCCGCTCAGTGCCATTTCACAATTCTGAGACTAGATAGGCGCAGATTTCTAGTTACCATCGTAAGCACGGTAGAAGTACTTACTTAGATTTTCAAGTAATTCTATTACTTTTGGATTGAATATATCTGCTTTTGATAGCTCGGTATTTTCCAAAATGTGTAGATGCACTCATGAAAAGTGTGCATATTTAATCAAATTCCTTGGAAGAGAGCTTGAAGAGAAACAATTTCAACTAGGCTATAACGCATAATGTCGAGATATTTTAGGGTCATGTATTCTGTCTGGTTTTCATTGATTAGAACACAATGTACCACAGTATTATATTTTCGAATTCTTGTGGACATCCTCGATATAACTATCCTCAAACTAGCATATTGTGAAATCAAAATGAACGAAGAAAAAAATTAGTGTAGGTTGCAAAGGTACAAGAGATACTAGCTGGAAACATGAAACACATCGAGATCGACAGAAAGGAAATAGCAATTGCCAATATCGAAGGAAAATACTATGCTTTTGATGACAGATGCGGCCACACTGGTGCTCCGCTCTCCATGGGAGCAATAAATGGGAATATTGTGACATGTCCCCTTCACGGAGCATAGTTTGATTGCACCACAGGGAAAAAGGTAAAAGAAGCAAATTCAACGGCACCACCAACAGATGGCCTTCCAGATGTTTGGAAGAAAAACTTAGAATAAGTCTACAACATTCTGTCATATATCGAGACGTATGACCAAAAAAGATACGATGTTACGATTGATGGAGACCGGATAAAAATATCTATCCTAGATTAGGCTTTCGACTTATGGATAGACTCCAAGAAAGGTTCTTGTAAACCTTCTTTTTGCTATCTTGAGGGCACCTTCTCCCCTTGGAGTCAGGCTGTAGACAATGGTCTTGCCATCCTTATTTTCCTCCCTGATAAATCCAGCTTCGCGCAGGTTCTTTAGTGCAGGATAAATTGTACCTGGGCTCGGCTTCTCTCCTTTTCTCTTTGCAATTTCGTCCGCGAGCGCCTGACCATGCATTGGTTCCTTTGAAAGCAAGAAGAGGATCAAGAATCCAAGCATACCTCTCATATCGCAACAATCAGACCTGAATCGTCGCATGCCTGAGGATATGTCGTATACCCGATATAAATAAATAGTTGCAGATGCATCTATCGCATATACGATATCAATGGGAGGTGAAAGTGATGCGATATGGTTGTGGCGGCGGCGGCTGGAGCTATGGCGGAAGAAGTTTCCTAACGAAAGAAGAAAAGCTGGCTATGCTAAAAGAATACAAGGAAGACCTTGAGAAGGAGGCCGAAGGGGTAGAAGAAAGAATAAAGGAATTATCAGCCAAATAGTTACTTTTTCTTTTTTTGTTTAAGTTTGCGATCTTCGTCCATTCGACTGTAATGAATGGCCTCTAGTCACGATAGTGTGACAACTATAATTGGATATGCTGCTGATACCGTGTCGGCAAATGCAAAGTACGCCGGACCCGGAACAGCGAGAGCTCCTACAGGAACACTGAAAGGCTATGATGCACAGCTGCCAGAAAAACTAAACTATTACAATATCTACAGCCAACAGAAGAAAAGGATGCCCGTATACCTTTGTCCCTCATAGATCTTATTTGCACATAAAAATAATAGGATGCTACAATAGACGCAAACTATCAAAATGAGGAAAAGAGAAATAACAATCAGAATAAGAGATGAACAAGCTGTGACAAATAAGCCAATAAGAATAAAATTATTGTTCTTCTACTTGTACACTTCTTGTAGGCAGCTATTGAAAAATAGTTATTGGCAAGAATTTCAGTGATTCCAGAAATCTCATTCTTACGTTTTGGTTACTGTTTGCTCCATCAACATTAATCAGTAGCCGATGTTGATATTATTATCCTGCACAGGTATTGGACCATTGTCAGATAGTGACAATACTGACTCGAAGGTAAGGCCATTATCATCGCTTGCTTTAAAGAAGGGTACTCTTGTTCCATTACCATAATCTTCCCACCATGATATGTATACATGGTTACCTGATGTAGCTATTTGCGGATCTATTGAATCCACATTTGGAGTATTGCTCAAGTTAACATTAGAAACAGGCGCAGGAATAGTAGTATTGTTAGTAGCACTGGCAACAGGGAGAATCGAAGAGAGCATTAAAAGGAGAGGCATAACTATCAATAATAACCTCATCATGTCAACTTCTGCATATCCTATGATCATAG
>DASUUX010000042.1:0-5154 GCA_036373855.1 Nitrososphaera sp. | reverse complement strand
CAACGCAGAATTGACCGCGATGACTTAGAAGCCACAGGAAGGTACATCTACAACTTCGATCTTGCGCACGAAGACAAGACGTACTTTGATTCGGATTATTGCATCATACATCTGGATCAAAAATTGGCGCCAGGCGGCTATGCATGGGTATTTCCAAAAGGAAAGAGCAAGGTAAACATTGGCCTTGGCGTTCAGCAAAAGGCTTTTGATATTCGCAACAAGGCAATGGGGTTACACACTGGCCTAAAGACGCTCATAGACGAGTATGTTGAAATGAACCCTGCTATTGCAAACCCACGCCTTGCAGATGGCTCAGATGATGATGGCAACGCCTGGGGCACTTGGCAGGTGTCTGTAAGGCGGCAAAATGACTGCCTTGTGGCAAACGGTTACATGCTCGTTGGCGATTCTGCATGGATGCCTAAGCCACTAGATGCTGGAGGCATTGGGCCGGCAATAATTGCTGCCACAATAGCCGGCAAGGATGCAGTGGAAGCGATACAAGCAGGCGATATTTCTGAAAAAGGGCTCTGGCAGTACAACAAGCATTTTATCGACGACTATGGCTACAAGACTGCAGGCCTTGAAGTCTTCCGCAGGATGCTACAAGGGTTGACAAATGAGCAGATCAACTATGGCATAAAGCACTTTTTGTCCAAGATGGATATCGATAAAATTACCCAAGGCGAGCATCCAGAGTTTAGTACTGTAGACAAGCTGGGTATGATAATCAGAGGCGCAATGAACAAGAAACTTGCCGAGGACCTAAGGTATTGTGCCAGCATCAACAAGGTATTGACTGATCATTACTACAATTATCCCGATACACCAGAGGGTTTCCCCGAATGGCACAATTTCCTAATTAGGCATCTTGAGGCGGCATTTTTGCGATATAAAGATAATAGCTCTTCTACTAGTGGGTCTCCAGGAAGAATAAGCAGCAGTCATTCGGCAACAACAAGTACGACAACGACAACAACGTAATCGTACTAACTGAAGAAGAAGAAGAAGAAGAATGAATTAATTAATATCTCACATATACATCTTTATTTTTCCTTACAGAGAATATGCCACATCCTCTCTATGCCAGATTCCCAGTCATTAAGACAATATACCTAAGCGAAACATCTGCCATCAGGCAAGCAGTCGACATGATGGTTAAAGACTACTTGGCGCAGGATCCTCTGGGAAAATTTAGCTATCGCATATTGCTACCACGAGATCAAAAATCAAATAGGAAGGCAAAGGTGATAGGACTTGCGTTTCAAGGAGAGTTCTTGCTTGGATTGCGCAAACGAAAAGTAGTGCCAAATGTGCGCGAAGTGCGCTATATCCACGACGAGCATCATTATGGATGGCTGCTTGCAAACCCCGAAGTGTACGAGCAATTTGAAAAGGGGCCGTATTAGAAAAGATGATGATTTGATGTTGTCGTCATCGTCGTTGTCGCTACTAAAAATACTTGCTCAGTATATCGTCTAGTTCTTTTTGAAATTTGGTGTGCAGTTCTTGGTTCTCTTTTTGCTCAAGACTTGCCTTACCTACTTTTTCGATGCTATTCATAACTCTGTCGAATTCAGCCAGTCCCTCGGTTGCCTTTGAAAGCCTGTTTGCAAGGAAGAACACTGATGAGAGCATATAGTTTACCTTATCGCTTTCAAGCTCAATCTTTTTAGAATCTGGAAATGCAGCATCAAGACACTTCCTCAGCTGCCTTGCAGACTGTTCCAAACACTCCCTATTGCCATTACAGGCTGCAGACCTCTTGCCCCAGTCGACTATGCAGCTAACAACAGTCTTTGAAAATTCTGTCATGTGTTATTTGAAAAAATAGTAGTTTAAGAATAAATGGGTTTCAATGTCAAATGAGACCAAATATATATCGTCTCTCACTGTGTATGCGTTCAAAAGAACATTAACATCACCATGGCAATTCTTTGTAACCGCGATAACCTTTGGAAGATTTCTTATAAAGAAGACGATATTCGTATACTGGTGGCTATAGTTGCAATAGCGATAGTAATAATTCAATTTCTCTCCCTCTCTAGCTTCTACTTTTGCCTTGCAGGAAGAAGAAGAAGAAGAAAAAATGAAAATGGAAGAGGCATTGATCTGCCTCTAAAAGTTTTCCAAATCACAGGGATGGATTGACAATTTCACAACCAGCTTCAGACATGATTTCGTCGCCTTCGGCTTGGCTATAATCGTGTATTGTATCCATTCCACTACCGCACCAGAACCGGTCGGCACCCGGACCGCCATACAAGTCGTCATCTCCATCATTGCCAACTAAATTATCATCTCCAACAGATCCTAAGATGATATCATTACCAGCACTGCCAAGCATGCGGTCATTTCCTTGACCACCTTCTAAGCGGTCATTACCTTCACCGCCATCAATGGTGTCATCTCCAGACCCGCCATTTACAACATCTGATCCTGGACCAGCATCTATGAAATCACTACCTTCGTCACCATTTATGTGATCATCGCCTCCAAATGCATATATTACATCATTTCCAGCAAGGGCAAAAATCTCCTCTGCCAGGAATTGAGTACCAGTTATTACATCATTGTCTGGGGTACTACTACTAAAGCATGAAGAAGCTTCTCCTATACATTGAATTGTGTCTCCCGATGCAGTAGTAGATATCCCTGTGATGCTTAGAGAAGTTACGACTGCGATTGTGATCCACAACTTGACATTTATTAGGTTCATTGCAGGATAACTTAGTAACCTGTTTTACATAATTGGTGCTGATATCAGTAGCATAAAAAGAACACGTGTACTATACAAGTAAGAATCTTTAGTCATACCTGTCTTTCTTGTATTACACTAGATAGAGATGTCACAAGAATACTCTATTGTTGTTGTTGTATTATCATTCATCAGATCAATGGGTTTATGTAAGGTTCGTGATTGATGCTCTCTTGTAGACCACTATATATACCACCTAGCTAAAGGGAATCAAAGGACAGGAGAAAATAAGGGGTTTATTATTAGAGCAGGTTTCATGTGATCCAAGATAGATTTTACCTAATAATTTTCCATCTAGCGAAATAGCCAATATATTAATTGGTTCATGAGATTATACAGAGATAATTGGATACAGCGTTATATCAAAAGTGAAGGAAGAAAAATGTACTGCCTGTAATAGAGGCGTCTTGATTTGACTTTCTGCTAAGAAACCCATACATGTTGTGGGACCTCTGGGATTTACACTTAGTTTTACTAGTGTAAAAGAAAAGAAGAATTGAGCCAAGACAACCTCAACTTTCGCCTAGTTCAAGTCACATTGAGTATAAGAGCTATAACAATAATGGTATTCTCGTAAAAATAGATAAAAATAGATATAGCAGAAAATAGTGCTGTTGAGATGTAGTAATAATCAATGACTCAACTTACGTTTGAAGACATTGCAAGAATGGTAGAATATATCCCCATTGCTGGCACCCTTCCTAACAGTGGTCGGTTGATAGAAGGTGAGACGATGGACTCAAATTTCCCAATCAGAGAGATAGATAGCTTTGCATCAAAGTTAGATTTACCAAGAAAAGGATCCATTAGCCTTAGAGATATTGTAAAGATCTTCAGCTTGTACCTGAAAGATGCAAACTGGGAAGTGTTAGTGAACAAACAGCGTTCTTCTCAACTTGGGGAAATGGGCTGCACATATCCAACGCAGTACTTGCTCTTTGATTACTGTTTGGCTGCCTTAGATGAAGATTACCTCAATGCAAGGCTGTATCTGGCACACTCCTTTCATATACTTGGGCTGCATAAACCACTGAACCTTTTGCTCTCGGTAGTAGTAAATGAAGAAGAGCAACAGTTGCTCAAAGATAAGGATGTTAGAGAGTTTTTGGCATTGTTGGCAAAAGTATCAGAACCACGCAATGCACACACATATATCAACACATACGGTGATGAATTTAGTCGTCGGTATAGAATATACATAGAGGAGCTCAACAAACTTCAATCACAGAGAAAAACGCAAAATCTATGATAGAGCTTGTTTGTGCCTGTCTGTTAGATATAATATCCTGCCGCGGCTAATAGAGCGCTTGTCAGAGCGTGCTGGTTACACCAGTCATGAACCTATTTAATGGCTATGTTATAGCCCGTCGGGAGTATTAGATTGGTTTATCTATATAACTGAGAGGCACAGTACTGTTCAACATCTAATACCTAGTTAGCATACCTCGAAATTACTTATCTGGGCCGCCTTCATAAAAAGAGGGTTCAAGTGGTTTTTGGATAGTTTCTTTTCTTAGAGCATACGTCTTTTTACCGTTACCAAAAAGAATTATAAGTTGTCAGATAGTTTTCGTCCCAGCAATATCTTTAGATCCCTCAATGTTGAACCTAACGAATAATTCTCGGCAAAGGAAGATTTCCTTTTCAGAAGGAAAGGAGATGATATGCAATTAGAGATGGTCATATATGAGAGAAATTTAACAAAACAAAATCAATTCAACTTCCTACCATCCTTTCGTTGCATTTTTCGAATTTCAAAAATATATACAGCATGCTATTGCAAGAAAAATAGTGAAATTTTTTGAAGAAGCATCGTTGTCCTAATGCTGCTTTTTCTTATGTCAGTGTTTTTTCTTGCTGGCTTAGATTTACTACCACAATTACTCAGATATGTCCCAACTCAAGGACTGAACTCTTGTTTCATCACCGAGGGGTTCTTCGACAGTGAAGGTATATCCTCGAGGAGGAAGTCCCGAAAGCTTAACTTCACCACCATCACAATATGCCTTGTGTAGGTTAATTGAACAGCTCAATTTTGTGCTATAGCTGCTGTGCGAGTAACCTGTTATAGTCATCTCATCTGAACTAGTCACACCATTATCCTCAATCACTCTTCCTTTACCATCTGTTGCTTTTAGTGAAGCTGCCATATCAGTCGGTATGGCTGAAGCATAGCCGCTATCCCCACTGCTTTCAGAACTCTTAATGTCATTATGAAAAGCGACAGGTGCGAGTAATGCTATGCTAGTCAATACTACTACTACTACTGCAACAGCTAGCAGAAACACCGTCGGACCTCCTCTTTTCTTGTCTTTGTTTGTCTCTACCACAATTGATGGTCCAGGGGCTAAAGACTGGTCTCTGGTCAATTTTATTGGGAGCATTTCTTTGCTCAT
>DASUUX010000041.1:0-14342 GCA_036373855.1 Nitrososphaera sp. | reverse complement strand
GAGGCATAGTTCCACGTCAGCTGAAAACTGTTCGTCCGGATTATTGTTGCTGCCATTAAGGTTGTTGTTATCATTGTTGGTGAAGCACTCTATTACATCAGTCAAGAATAGTAGTGTATCATGATTGTTGCCGTTAGTATTGCCGTTAGTAGTGGTGTTGATGTCTTCATCGGTTGCTTGTTGAGAAGGAGTAGTAGAAGAACCATTACCATCACCATCAGGAGGTGACGTATTTGTACCCCAATCAGGGTCTGAATCATGTGCATCATTATCTGTCAGCCGAGTCTGTCCACTACCATCATCAGCATTCATGACGTATATGTCAAAGTTAGGACCGCTCTCCTCGGTGCTATCTCTATCGCTGGTAAAAGCTATATTTTCACCATCAGGGGACCAGCTAGGGGATAAATCATTTGCATCATCATTATCTGTCAATCTTGTCTGTTCGCTACCATCATCAGCATTCATGACGTATATCTCATGGGTGGCATTTTCATCTCTATCACTGCTAAAAGCTATCTTTTCACCATCAGGCGACCAGCTAGGGGATAAATCATCTGCATCATTATCTGTCAGCCTAGTCACATCACTACCATCATCAGCATTCATGACGTATATTTCGTCAATGCCATTTTCTCTATCGCTGGTAAAAGCTATCTTTTCACCATCAGGGGACCAGCTCGCGAACCTATCAAGTGCAGGGTCGTCTGTAAGCCGAGTCTGTCCACTACCATCATCAGCATTCATGACGTATATCTCCTGATTGTCGCTCTCCTCGGTGCTATCTCTAAAGCTGCTAAAAGCTATCTTTTCACCATCAGGGGACCAGCTAGGGTTGAAATCATTTGCAGGGTCGTCTGTAAGCCGAGTCTGTCCACTACCATCAGCATTCATGACGTATATATCGAAGTTGCCATTTTCTCTATCGCTGGTAAAAGCTATCTTTTCACCATCAGGGGACCAGCTAGGGTTGAAATCATCTGCATCATTATTGCTCAGGTTAGTTTGATCACTGCCATCAGCATTCATGACGTATATTTCGTCGTTGCCATCTCTCAGGCTGACAAAAGCCATCTGCCCGTTTGGTCCAGGAAATGTGCCAGCCCATACGCTTACGACGTTTGTTGTTCCTGTAAGCACGATTGTTATCATTAACAGCGCTGCCACTGTTGTTATAGGAATTGTTGTTGTTTGAGCCATAGTTTTTATTTTTATTCCAAAAAAAGTGAAAGTTAGTCCTTTTATCATAAAAATGCCAATGGAACCTAATTCTTAAATATTATGCAGTGCAGCACATATAAAAATTCTAACTATATTTATTATAAAAATGAATGTTCTACCTCTTTTTTCTTATTTCCTCTTCCATTATCTTTCTTCAGCTTTAGCTATCATCTCTTCAACTTGTGAAATGCATCCGATTATCTGTTCATAGCAGTAAAGCGAATTGACTTAAGCAGCAGTATTGGATAGACAGACTTACAGGCTGAACAACATATAAGAGCAAGCAGACACGTAAAGCCGAGGGATATCAAACATTTCCTCATCAAAAAAGAGTTATTTATGGCAAGAGCATTTGAGCCTAAGCAGATCTGACGTTATTGATCCACTCAACAGTGCTCGTCATTGGTTTTCGCCATCTATAAATTCATGATTTGGAGTTTATGAGCGAAATACTGCAGATTTTGTCCGACAACTGCCTAGAACAAGCGTGATTTAATGCCGTTTGCATGTAGATGCGCAGTACGTCGTAAAGGCAGCAAGGTGAGTAGCTAGTGAGTCATTCCATATATGTAATCAATGCCAGAGCGGCAGCAGTGATGCTCCTCTCATGGTTAAGTTTCCCTAACCTTAGCTCTGTTTTTCAAGATAAACCCTGAACTAGACTCGAGACGAATCTTCGTGTTATTGACCCATCTAAATCCAGCCGGGGATTGAAAATCGTAATATTCATTCCCACCGCACGACCAGAGACAATTAGACTCTTCAACAGCTCACTTAGCTCAGCGAAACTTAATCCACCACCACCTAGGCGGTAATCTACAGCTGGCATGATTGAATCATCCAAGACATCAGCATCTAGATGTATCCAGAATCCATCTAGTTCATGATTCACCAGTATTTCAACAGCCTGCGAAGCGGCAGCATTGATGGTGCCGAGCTTTCTTACGTATGGAAGGTCAAATGCATGCATATTGGTATCACGGACGTCTTGGCTTCTGTAGCTTGCCGATTGTTCTGCATCACGATAACCGAATACAATAATGTCCTGATCTCGGACAAGCGGTTTGAGACCATCAATATTAGTCAGAACATCTGGACCACGACCTGATACAATTGCAAGATCCATATCGGCAACTTCTCCAGTGGGAGATGCTTGGGGTTGATAAAAATCAGCATGACCGTCTATGAAGAATAGTCCATATTTCCCCAAGCGGCGTAGCGCCAGAAGGCTTCCTATAAGGATACTGCAATCTCCACCGAGTACTAGTGGGAACCGTTTTTTATGCAGTACCAAAGTGACTGAGTCGGCAAGTTGTAGTGAGAATTGTCTGATCGAGTCAGGGTTAAGTAGTAGTGTTGATTTGTCCCGCTCTGAACTATAAGACAAGGGAGAAACTCGTCCTCCGTATTCAGCTCTTAATTCACTCATCAGACCAGCTGCTTTAAGTGCTTCAGGAAGATGTTGTACTCCAGTCGATCGCAGCCCCAAGATTGATGGAGCATCAATGATAGTAAATTGTGCCAAATGTATTCGTCTTCTTGGGAGGAATATAAAGCAGGTTATAAATTCATGGTTAGCCCTATTACCCAAAGTAATCCTATTACAAAGATCTCGAATTGCAAATCAAGACTTTTGCTTCTAGATCATTTTTTTACCAAAATTGGTGATGGGGCTGTTCTATGTAGGTTATCCTAGTTCTACATGCAAGCAAAACATATTAACAGCCCACGAGCCGATAAGCTACTACAAAGTAGGCGCTGGCGCTATGAAAGGATGCATTAGGAATGCTTAATGCCACCAAGCATCACTCTACAATGCTTTTTTTCCAGCCTTCTATTTCAATATCAAAGGCAGCTAGCTGTTCCTCAAATTGTTTGTCATTCAAGCCATCGGGTCTTATGAATGTCCATGAAGCTGTAGAGCCGTGCTGGTTAGGAACTATTCGCACGTAGACTTGCCAAACTAATCCACTACCAACAAATACATGGTCTATAACGCCCAGTTCTTGCACAACTCGATCAAGTCTAAGCTTTGCTTCTCCTGCAGGAGTATTAAATTTCCACCAGCCATCTTGTCCTCTTGTAATATCCTTAAGGATTCCACCACTTTCCATGTTCTTGACATTCTTGAAGAATTCAAACACAGTGTCGGTGCTTCTACTTACACTCATTGTTTTTACAATGACCTTTCGTGGAGTTGCGCTATCAGTTTCTTTTTGTTGACTCGCTTTTGCCATGCTTTGATCAAGTAGGGAAGACTTACTTAAGTACCAGTTCCCCCCTACGGGGTAAGAGAGAATGAGTATGTTAGGGGAGATAATTAGGATGGGACTAACATCTGGAGAGGCAAGGGTGTTTCTGGCACTGCTAAAGATGGGTTCTGCAAAAGTTGGGCAAATTGTAAAGGAATCTAATGTATCACATTCTAAGGTATACGATGTGCTGGACAGACTTTCATCAAAGGGTCTTGTCAGTCATATCATTTTAGGAAATGTGAAGTATTTCAACGCAGTTGAACCCTATAGGTTAGAAGAATACATCAAAAGAAAAGAGCAAGAGGTCCGTAAGCAGTTAGACATAGCCAACAAGGTAATTCCTGAGCTTGCCAAAGTTGCTAGCAGAAACAGACAAAATAGCATGGCAGAGATATTCGTTGGTGATAAGGGAATAAAAACAGCATATGAAATACTTCTTAGAGATGCAACTTCAAAGGACGTATTGTATTATTTTTATCCATTTGAAGGGTACCATCCCATTGCAAGTCCATTCTATTCGAGATTATATCTATTCCAAAAACATAAGAAAGTACAACAAAGAGGCATAGCAACATTTGACTTCAAGCGATCAAAGCATTACTCAGACATTTCAAAAGGTGTGAAAATGAAATTTGTGGATTTTCCTCTTCCAGCTACAATGGACATTTTCAAAGACAAATTATTGATAATATCATGGGGAAATGTGACAGGTATCCTTATATCCTCAAAAGAAATAGCAGAGCATTTCCGCAATTACTTTAATAGCATTTGGAAATTAGCAACTAGGTAACAACTAGCAGATGTTCAATGCGTTTTGTCCGACAATGACCTAAAATGAGCTCAATTTAATCCCGTAGTTCTCCAGAATAGAAGATGTGGACGGGGTGGGAGTTGAACCTACGACCTCAGCAGCTTTCTTAGGCTGTTCTTTTACTTCTTATCTAAGAGGTGTATTTGTTGAAAGAGAACTTGATTGCTCAAATTCACCTGTACCATGCCAAAGTCTTTTCGTCGATGCTTCAGTCATCGATAAAGCGCAAGTACTCAAAATCAGAAGTCAATTTAGCTGGACTTTGGGAAAGGTCTAATCGGCTCCAAGCCAGGCAGATGTTATTATCGGAGAGAAACGTGTAGACAATTCTTGTCAAACCAAGACGTGTAGCTTAATCTATCGTGTACCTAAACTCATGAGTCGAGCATGTGAATGAATGGCTCTAATTTCTTAAGCCCTCTTGCGCCGTCAGCGGTGGTGGCAGTTGCATCAATAGTGTCAGCAGCTTTATAAGTAATGGACGCATGGCGTCAAAGAAAAAATAATCGAGTAACTTCTTACGCTCTGCGAGTCTTTTTCATGCGTAATTGATCGGGGAAATTGGCTGTAAACCTAAAATCATAAGGCTTCAGCGAAGAACAGTAATGACACCCATTTGACTCAGCCTAATTAACGTCCGTCTCTGTTCCGTAGCATCGTCGATCTCTTGTTTGACAGTAGTGATTTTTTTCTCATGTTGATACAACAAATCTGTGCGGGGGTCATCATACGATCTAATTAGAAACGATAGCTTCGTTTCGAGTCTCTCTATGTGATGATCCAATACCTTGATTGCGAATTCGATTTTGACTACAGCAGCATTCGTTTCCTTCAAATTACACAAACTCCCTGTCCTCAACCGGAAATATCTTACGATACTGCAGAAAGCAATCTTCGCACAAGATGATAAGTTGTTTAGGTACTATGACTAAAGATGATACTTCTTCTGGATTCATACACTTTTGGCAGACAAACCAACAACAAGATACTCTATTTTGAACAGTATCCTGATTCATCATTATAGGTTATTCTTCTCCTCCTTTCTTATTAACTACTATTGCTACTCTTGATGGCACCATATATCTTGTAACAGAGTATTTTCGGGGTTGACTTTATTATTTGGGTATCAGTGACCCGTAAAAAAAATCTGCCATGCATTTCTGGTATTCTAGCACGTTAGTCATATCATAATTCATTCTTCTGATAAATAGCATGTTTTTCTGGAAGGTCAAACAACATCTCGCCAAACATCTTTCGGTCTGATTTATCTAAAGCATTGCGAAATGGCTTCCATTCCGCTTTCTCCATTTCAAGCTCAATTCTAAACGATGCTACTACTGGTCCTACCCATTAGCGGGAAATCACCAACAACACTCCATCATTATTGCTGCTGCTGCCGCCTTTCCCAATTTCATTCTAGTATATGCAGCATATGAGTTTATGGCTCTTCTGAACGGTAAAAGCCAAAGCTGTAGTATAGGTATGAGGTTATATGGGCTTGTGTCAGTGTCAAGAAGGACATCGAGCGGTAATAATATTGGAGGCAGCTCAGAAAGAGCTAAAAGAAAGTGCTCACACATTTGAGAGAATCTAGAAAAAAATGACTGCTGGATTTCTGACGAGATGTCATGCCCATGTTTGTGCTGCGACATCTTGGGAAGAGATAGGTAAAGACAAGAAGAAAATAAAGAGCGGGGAAAGGGAGAGGCTTATCGTTCCATAATTGGCATCTCTCTTTCTTCTCTCCTCTCTTCTCTCAAAATCTTTCTGTTTCTTCTTCTGCCTCTGCTGCTTATTATGGCATCCCAGGGACTACATGATCATACGCTCAGTGTTATCATCATCTTCGCATCTAATATCGTCTATCACTACAGCCTTGATCTCAAAGCCATCAGACACCAAACTGTTTACAAATTTCCAAAGATACGAGTTGTACTGCTCCTGTCGTGTCGTCATGTTTGCAAAACCCACAACGCCAGAGATTACCGCAGTATGCCCACCTTCCTACTCTATGACTATGCATTTGATACACTCTTCAGGAGGCGTCTGAGCTGCAGCCACTTGAAGAAGTGAAGGCAACAGCGACAATAAAGATGGAGCCAATAAAACAAATGATGAGAAGAGAGCAAGCATAGTAAGGAAGGTGATTCTTTTCCTTTTTGCCAGTATTATTAAATTTGTTTTTTCTGCTAACAGTCCAATCTGAGAAACTAATAAACTCTCACTGAATACAAGCTTTCTCTAGAATCTAATTGATGAGGCGCCATGACTAAATAAATTTTTAGAATTGATAGTAATATAGTAAAAAAACTACATGTCGTACCCAAAAAGAAACAAAAGGTCTTCTTAAAATAGATACTTATCATAACAAAGATAGGCGACAAACTGACTAATTGTTTTAGAAAATAATGGTTGGCTATGTATCTCCTTAGGACAATCTCATCTGAGTCATCTATACTTTTGGGAGGTTAGGTGAAGTGCCACTGCCTGGTAGATACGACCTGAGCATTTCAATCTATTCTGTAACCACCCTTTGAGTGTCTTCTATGCGCATTGCTTTTTCCCTTTGTCTTAGCTTCAATTTTAAAAGCCGCATCAGATTATTATTGACGTAAAAAATATCTTGTCATTGCAATTTCATTGCAAAGGCTGTTAATGATGCCTAAACTATTACTGTTACCATCTATGGTGCCTTTTCTGTGTCAAGGAATTGAAGTGCTGCAGCAACTTGACCAATCTGATCCTCGATATCGCTCATCAAATCTACTAAGCCCGGTTGGTCATATTCTGGATCCATATAACAAGCATCATAGAACAAGTCCACACTGTACTTTATGTAAACATAGTCGAATTTACCAGGATCTAGTCTATGATTTTTAACTAAATATCTAATGATCTCTAAATGTCTAAGTATGTATTTTCTTATCTCTTCTAATCGTTTCATTTCAGACTGAGAATATTCTTTTACATGTTCCCATTTCTCCGGTTTGGGATCATCGTTATATTTATCGATAAGATTTTTTAATCTGACGAGTTTATCCTTAATAACGGATGTGTCATAGCGGATAACGTATAGGAACGAATTCTTTTTTCTTATATCATCCTCGCTCATATTAATAACTTCTCGGTATCTGTAATCTTTAAGCTCAGTATCAATAATAATCTTTTACAACTCTACTGACTTAGTCATGCTCTTTTCCCTTTCTAACTTCAATCATCACCGATATGATCTCCTCCTCCTGAGGCTAGTAGTCGACGGGAATAACTACTCCTGCACACCTGAGGCTAAGGGCATTGCTAGACGTTTTGTCCGAAAATGACCTAGAACAAGCCTGATTTAATACCGTAGTTACTTATAATGGTAAAGATGGACCGGTGGGAGTTGAACCCACGACCTCAGCTCATCAGCTTTAGTAAATTGATCTCTTTATCTCCTACCAAAAGGGCAGCTATCGAAGAAGAAGAAGAAGAAGAAGGAGAACTACACTGCTCAAATCCCACCCGATCCATTTCTTGTAATCTTGTCAAGCGAAGTTTTAAGAAAAGGCTAGCCAAGGCAGTAAGATAAGACAAAAGTATGGCAGCTTTTGGTCTTAGTAGGTGTTTGGCAAAAAAAGGGAAAAAATAGAAAGCAATTATGACGAGCAACAACATCATTCGCAGCGCTGAGTTGAGATAATCAGCCCTAAGCTTTTTGCAGACATAACAGCTATGGTGTCAGATATGCTCCAGTTGACGCTTTTCTCTTTCTTTTGCTTTCAGAGTGCTTCCAAACTATCAGCATCTGGCATGTCCTAGGGAACAGGTAAATGAAGGACCGGCACCAGACTCTATTTTTATTTTTGAATCCTCTATCGGGCTATTTCGTAAATTGTATCAGGCAGAATAAGGTTAAGTCAGGCTTTAATAACTTGCTGTGTTTTGAACA
Organism: Nitrososphaera sp.; assembly: GCA_036373855.1. Classification (GTDB taxonomy): domain Archaea; phylum Thermoproteota; class Nitrososphaeria; order Nitrososphaerales; family Nitrososphaeraceae; genus Nitrososphaera. Next base: position 6,127 of record DASUUX010000041.1, on the reverse strand, counting down.
CCATTTCATCAGATAACAGAGGTTTGGCATCAGCAGGCGAAGAGACATGGAGAAGAGTAGCAAGAAATGGATGAGAACCGCCACACGAAGAAAGATGACTGCAAGCAGCAGGCGAAGAGACAAGAGAAAGAGTAGCTAGGGAAGGCGGAGAGCAGTAAAAGCAGACGTAGGACCACAAAAACAACTTTCTTGAAGCGATTATCAAATATATTCCAACTCTTTCTGTATAAATTGCCATAAAGAATTATTATTGAATAAGTGCCGAAGCCCGTAATGAGTTTTAATCCGCAGTTCGAAACATTTGTTTATAGCCAGATTATTATTTTGCTTCCCCGATCATTCTTTGGCTTGATTCAATCATTTTTTCCTGATGTGGTTTTTTATTTCACTCCTCCAAGAATAACAAACATTTGTCCTAGTTATATCTTGGTCTGGATGATAATAACTACCATAAATGCGTGAAATACTAAGGTTGTAAGGCGGTAAGAAACACAAGCCTTTTTACTTTGGGCTGTATTTACTATTCTAGATGTTGATGACACTTCTTGTAACAGTCAGCAACACCAACGGTGGGCTTACTCTTGTCATATGAGGAGAACAAGAACGACAAGAATAACGATTACGAGAATAATCATAGTAGTCCCATTCTTCCACAAGAAAGAGACTCAAAGGATGATAATGGCAAACCATTAGCTAAACTGCTTGTTGTAGACGATGACCCTGACATAGTTCAAGTTCTCAAGATGGGTCTTTTAAAAAATAGATTTTTAGTCAGTGCATTTACCAATCCAGAAGAGGCATTACAAAGCTTCAAATCCTATGCGAAAGATTACTGTTTGATGCTGTCGGACATTCGAATGCCCGGGTTGTCTGGAATAAAACTAGCAAAAAAAGTCAAAGAGATTAATCCAGATGTCAAGGTTATACTCATGACTGCTTTTGAGATAAGAGATAACGAGTTTTCTAAAGTATTTCCTTCTACACAAGTTGATGGCTTTGTTCAAAAGCCTATTGGTATTAGGGATCTCAATAACAAAATATTGAGTATCATTGGCGAAACCAAGAGTAGATGAGAATTGAGGGCTAATAATAGCGAGAGTAATGAATCAATTATGAAATGGTTTGATGAAGAAATAGCAGAAGGCGAAAATAGCATTGTAATATATCCCAATTTGCAAACATTTCGGGAGCTTTATACACAGTATGTTAAAGACCAACTAGCAAAAGAAGAAGAAGAAGATGAAAAAAATAATAGTGGACGCAATGAACCATCCTTGCCAAGAATCATACTTATCGCAACTTTTTACGAAACAGTCAACTCCGTAAAGCATAACCTCAGTGCTGTCGATGTAGACGTACAAAGCCATATCGACTATGGTTCATTAGTAATAGTGGACGCTTTTAGCTCTTACTATCCAGATGTCGGTGGCATGAAAGAGCTGGTAGCATCGCTTTCAGACCGTGCGAAAAAAGAGGACAGAGTCGGAGTTACTGCCATTGTGGATATGGGCTTTTTCTTTCTATTTGGGGGAGATGGCAGAGCTACAGAATTGATAAATTATGAGGCATCATTAGCACCAAAAACAGAAGGTGGCAATGTCAAAGGCTTTAGCTGCTATCACGAGGGAAACTACAATACTCTTAAAGACAGTCAGAAAAAAGAGCTTGCTCAAAGACAGAAAAAGGTGTTTAAAATCACAGAAAGTGCTGCTTGAAGAGAGAGTGAATGAGTGTATGTATCTACATACAACTTTTGGAAAAAGTCACTTATCCAATCTTTTTCTGGGCACCTTGCAACGTCAGCTGTGATCACAATTCAAGTGAGACATTTCCAGTAGATGAAACTGTTGTAACTTGCAACGCAGAAGACTTGGTAGGGAATGTCGCAGAAGAATCCTTTACAATTGCAGTAGAAGACACTACAGCCCCTGATGTTGAATTATAGAAGCAGACCAAAAACAGATTTTTGACGAGGGGGCTAAGACGGAGCCGTAAGGAAGAGAGCTGTGGAGGAACCCGCGGCTTCTGTGATATTTTCTCCACGTCTTCTATTTGCGTCTAAAGCAAAAGACTGTCGCAAACCTATGGTACGATGATATGCTCCCTTTGGGATGATAGTATAAGCAAGGTAACAATGAAGGAGGAGAGAGAGAGTATCAGTTTGAAAAGCTATTCTAGATAAAATTAACGAAGATTATCATATTTTTTATTAGTAGTATACTAGCATAGAACGATCTCTAATCTCTTAAATGATAATTATGTGCTCTGGGTGTTACAATGTCAATTGGCAACAATAGAGGAAGAAGAAAAGCCTTTTTTGCATGGACTAGTAGCGGCGGCAGTGTTGCTAATGTGTCCATCATCATTGCATTTACACTGCTGCTAACAGGCTGCGGCTTTGTACTCATTAATCCCACGCTAATGATTGCTACTACTGCCTTTGCTCAGGAAGAGAATATTACTACAGCAGAGGCAACAACGACTAGCGACACCACTAGAACAACTACATCATCATCACCATCATCGGGAATTGAGTTGTCATCGCAACCAATCTGGGAAGAAGAAGAATCAAACATAGGGGTGACTCCAATAAACGAGACACACACGATCATAGCATTCATTGGAAATGGCACGCTGACTGTGCCAGATACTGGAGAGACTATCAATATGACTAACAACGGTACTGCATTTATCTCTCCTGTGACAGGATCTGCTGATACCGTCAGTGCTTACGGAAGGGAGAACGTCTCCTCAGAAGACGGTGATGATACTACAGCAATCACATTTTATGAAATTGTGCAGGGTGACCCTGAGACCCTCGAAACGAAGGGTGTTATAATAGCAGTGTTCGATAGAAACGCAACCGGCACGCTTGCGCCATTTAATGGTATGATAACAGTAGGAATACATGACGAACAGCCAAATGCTGAGGCGGCTGCTATAACATTATGGGAATGGGAAAGCGAAATTGGCAATAATGCAGGAGTTGCTCCTCCTATGCAGCAGGAGTCCCCTACAATGAATACAACAAAGACATCTGGCCTTCCATAACCAATGAATATGACATAGCCTTATCAAAGAACGGACGACCACCATCTCTCTCTTTGTTTCTTTTTGCGAAAAGTTGGTTTAAGAGACTAGTAGGCAGAAGGTAATACGGGTTTTGATCCGATTGAGGAAGGAGATAGAGAAAGGAAGAGAGCAAAAAGAGCGGCGGTGGCAGGCGAAGACTTCTAATAATATGTTCCTAGATGATAGGACTATAATGACAAAAGAGTAAAGGCATCTTCAATGGACTGAAAGATAACTTCCGGATGATAATAAAAATAAAAAGTTAGCTATTTTTATAGTTAGTTGACTAGCTGGTTCTTAACATGGTTATTCCACCAGTCAGCCCCCAGTGTCCAATTTGTGGGAAGAAAGTAACAACACCATTTCGAGAACAAGAAGCCAAGCTCGAAACTGACTTACTTCTAAGAAAGGAAGACCAAGAAGCAAAGCTTTCCGTTAACATTCTGCGTTGTACATTTTGTGGATATATTATGTTATTCACCAGAGACCCCCTGCCTGAAGACAAAATTCCCTTCTCCTGATCTAGCTACAAATGAATTAAAAACACGTCTTCATGCCTAATATCAAATGAAAATGGATCTAACAGCAAACGCTTTATAGTGCGGTATATAAGTATAGTCAATTCAGAACAAAAGTCCTCAAAATAAACACGAACGGATGCAAAACCTCGTCGTCTGTTAGGGGCAGAAAAATGATGGGGTATCAGAGACTTTTCTTAGCTTTGAACTTTACCACTACTTAGTGCACTAGTATTACTAGCATTGCTATTACTGCTTTTGTATGCCGTTTTGTAAGCTTGGTAATAGACTGACTTGATGCTTTCTGCCAATGCCTGAAGCTCCTCCTCTTTGTCATTAGGCTTATTCTGTAGATGGTCGGGTTCTTCTATTCCTAATGACTTTAGTTCATTTTGCCATACTCTTTCTTGTCTGAATGTTCTTTTTTTAATGCTTCGGCTATGGGTGTCATAACTGTGCTAACACTCTTTTTCGCAGCACGGAAATTTAACCAGGATAGAAAAGATAGCTGAACGCAAAATCCCTCTAACAGTTAGTCAATCCTTTATTCAGATATATCAGACGAAGGCAGCAACAACATTCATAATTTGAATGATTTGTTTGAACAATAACTATGAAGATGATTGGGTAAGTAATAAATTCGATGCCCAAGTATCCATTTTCGGCGACTTTGTATTAGATGCACCCAGATGACCTAAAAGCAACATGGATTTGTCATGAATGTCATAAGGTATTTGTTTTTCACAGTGACATCGACGATCATAAGGGTTTAAGCGGGCACAAGATGATTGAAAAGGTGATGATGATTTCACCAGTGGAAACCTTGGCATTGAGCGGAGCGGACAATAAGCAGCAGCCATCTCAGGTATAAGGCTGAATGAAACAATAACTAATCCAAACGGTAAAGTAGTAAGCAGTAATGAGTTTGGCGACTCTTTCCTGACCAGTTTCAAGCCAGAAACTACCGGAGCCCATACAGCTACTGTGACAAATCTGAATACAAGACCTGTCACTATTAGCGGAACATTTGGAGTGATGCCATTTAGCGGTACTGATGGAAAACCTGACATTAATGCACTAATTGGAGGACAAGGATTGGGCGTGATAGTTGCAGGCGGAGGATTGTCGGTAGAAGGCAATATCCATAGAAGATACACAAGGGTTTGGTTACAGAGATTGAAATGCTCTAGGTTGTATTGCATGTGATGCACACGCATAGTCATAGAATGGATCAAAATGCAGCCGTGAATATTTTTATAGAATCATCAATTCATAACCCTTATCTTCATCTGTAACGTGTCACCTCTTCTGGACATTATGAGAGTGTCCTCGCGGTTATTGATTTCACCAGCTATGGCGATAGAGCTGACTGCGGCAATAGTAGCAATCGCTGTCATTCTTTTGGCTGCCAATTTCACAATAACTATTGCACAACAACAACAACAGCAGCCACTCACCAGCCAACCAGCAGTGACTCAGAATGGAACAACATTATTCCAAAATACAGAAGACGGCATAAGATTGAAGGTGCCAGAGGGCTGGGTAATTCATGATGTGAATAATACAGGCTCTGCATTGTTAGAAGAGTCAATACAAGGCTACGGAATACTAGCACAACTTTGTCCACAGGAAGAACAACAACAAGCAGCACTTTCTAATGTTAGCGGCGGCGATACAGCCAGTTGCCAAGGATCTGAAGGAGACATCATACACATGGTTCGGTATCCCGACTTGAACACTAGACTCCAAGTGTCTAATAACGTTACTACCAACAACAACATGACAACTGACAATATTCTATCATACCATCTACAGAAGCTTCAGGAAGTTGGTTATAGCGGAATCGAGATTGTAAACAGTACTGACACGACATTAAATGTTACAAATGCACAGACAAACCAAACAATAACAACAGAGCCAGCCAAGAATGTAGAAATAACATACAGCACTAACTTTGCTCTCAATGAAACAAGAATAGGATATTTCATTTTAACTGCTACAGATGCAACACCTCCCAATCTGGGGATGACAAAGGGATATAGCGTTTTTTATGAAGGCAATTCTACTACTACTGCAGAGACAAGAACCTCTGGCAGTTTAGCGCCAATACCATTATCAGTACCAGCCAGACAGGTATTTGATTCATTTGAGTTAATAGCACCACCACCACCACCAGCAGCAGCACCACCACCACCACCACCACCACCACCAGCAGCAGCACCTACGGTGCCTCTTACAGTTGAAATCACTTCAAGCGACACAGAAGGGGAAGTTGCACCAGCCACATTTGAGTTTGATGCGGATGTGACAGGCGGTACAGAGCCTTACACTTATAGCTGGGACTTTGATGGCGAGAGCATCGAAGAAATCGATGATGACGAAACTGAGCACACATTTGAGGAAGCGGGCACGTATGACGTGGGTCTTACTGTTACAGACTCTGAAGGTCAAATTGGATCTGACAATATGGAAATCACTGTAGAAGAAGCATCAGTGGAGGAAGAGGAAGATGAAGATAACACAGGCTCAGATGACTT
>DASUUX010000040.1:0-11613 GCA_036373855.1 Nitrososphaera sp. | reverse complement strand
AGAGAAGCCAATTATTGTACCAGCTGCCACGCTTATTGCTCCGGCAGCGACTCCACTGAAAGTAGAGAATTGAAAGATAATAACAGTAATTGCAATTACAATGAGGACAAGTTTTGTTATAGTCAAGATCCCCTTTAGCTGTCCTTTTTCAAGCTGAAGTGAATCTGCCGTTCTATTAAGGAAGTAACGTATTATGAAATAGGTTGCAATTGCACCTATCACAACAACAATCGCCACGAGTATTTCATCCCAGAATGTACCTGCTTCTGACAAGGATTGTGGAATTGGAAGTGGCTTATCCTCTACTGCAGAAGTATCCGCAGCCCCACTCTGTGAATTACTACCGCTAAATTCAGCCTCACTGTCTGGCAGATCATTGCCGACATCAATTCCTTCTTGTCCTTCTGATATCTTGATACGCCTATTTACACTAGGCCAAACTCATAAATAAATAGATAAAGTTTACCTTAGAAATGTGATAAGAAATCTCAGAATTTTTGCTATAGGCGACCGTGACTGCTGAGACAGATCCCTTAGTGAAAATTATTATTTCCTCTTTCTTTAGAAGTTGATATTTTGATTTCGATCAAAAGCTTGATCACTGGCTGGTAAGACGTGTGTAGATGCTGCCATATCTCGTGTCTTTTTTTCTAAGCTTAGATGATAGAGGTGGAGACTTCCTTGTTCCCAACATTAGGAAAGTTAGGAGCAGCAATGTTCCCTATACAGTACCCTGCCAGGCGAGGAGAAGAAGAAGTGCTACGATCCTACTGGGGGGAGAGAGAGAGCACTCGTCTATTTATCAGCCATAAATCCTAGAGCTACGAAGATATCTCCCTCTCCCGTCTTCTTCTTGCTGTTGGTCTTTGCGGACAGAGTCCATGCATATACCAAAAAAATAGGTTAGCCGGGCAATAACATAATAACAAGGTAATAATGGTAGCGCGCTCATATTCTTCTATGGCAGAAATACTCCGGCAACGTTGCTCTGCGAAGTGGAATTTGCTACTAAATTATGAGAATAATAAATTCATAGCAGAGATGACAGATGATTCTCTTCCAATAGATAAATTCATCTTTTACCTAAAGCAGGATCATATCTTTTTAAAAGAATATTGCTCCTTCTTGGCAAATGCAAGAGCAGCTGAGGAGCCATCATTGAAGAGTTGGTTTGGAGAGCTGCATTATAGCATAGTAAATTATGAAATGCAGATGCAAAAAAAGGTGTTAGACTCCCTAGAGCTATCCGGAGGCATTAACATCTCCTCCGCTGCCAAAGCAACATTAAATTATGTTTCATTTCTGAGAAAGGTTTCAGTAAGCAGAAGTGTGGAAGAAATGGTCTCAGCCATGGCTCCATGCCCTTGGTCGTATTTCGAAATAGCGCAGAAAATATTGATATCGTACAATGGCGGCCAAAACAAAATCAGAACTGAAGCTTATCAAAAATGGACTGAATTTTATTCCTCAAAAGAATCACAACAGCAAGTTGAGTATCTTAAGAGCCTGCTCGGCAACCTCTATGAAAACGCCAGCAAGAGCAAGAAATTGGTCATGGAATATCATTTTAGCATTGCTTGCCAATATGAGCATGACTTTTGGAAAATGGCCTACAATATGGCATAGAGACGCGTCCCCCATTCAGGCTGTCATATCTATCGATATGTGGAACAGAATGCATGGAGGTGTATACAGCAGCACATTGACAATTCACTGATGATAGATTGTAAATCCTATCTTGATTTATAATAAATAAGAGTAAATATTGATATAATAATGATCATGTCGCTCCCGCGGTCCAGGAAGCGCTATCGCTTGTTTATCATTATAGGAATTGCAATAGCGGTAATTGCAATAATTAGAACCAGTATACTACTCTATTTCTTTCAATGAACAGACTTCACTTCTATTCATCATTTTCGAGTTCCATTAAGTTGGAATTAGCTCCATCATCTGCTTTGATTGTGTTGGTATAAAAACGTCAGCAGCAGAAAAAAAGGAAGAAGAAAATGCCTTAGGTCTCTTTCTTTAGCCTAAAGTGAATATACGCCACTCTATCGATAATGTAACAATTCATAAAATATGTCGCATGTGCAACTGTCACAACAACAATAATGGCGAGCGGTATTTCTTATTCCATAATCAAGGTATATGTTGATTGCATTGCTTTATACTATTTTAGGCCCCTTTACTGTCATTTTCATTTCTCATTAAACCACGATTGTGCGCTGGAGGTCGTGAAGTCTTGTACTCATCGTACGACATCCTTATTCTATTATTTTGCTCTTATGCCTCTTCTTCTAATAAAGACTTAGATGAATCACTGGCTACGCGCATTCCCCATGAGACACCTCTTGTCGCTCTCTAGTGTGAGAAACTAGAGCATCAGCGTAATAACATTTCATACTGTAAAAATAATGGTAAGGAATACTACTACCGACTTCAGCGATTTTGCTAATCAAATAACCTATAGCAGTAAGGCTAGGCAGTTATTTTTTACTACCGCTATGTTTGAATTAGTTATTCTGCGTTTCTTGTCTTTATGACCTCTCATCTTTTTTTGAGTGAAAGAATTGGCCACAGATATTGCATCTTGAAATAATGTTTGTCATTTCTTCTTCTTCTTTTTCTTTGATCTTACTTCTTCGTCAGCTAACATAATGTCATGCATGAGTATGGAACACTTATGAATATAAGAATATTGCAGAGACTAAATCAGTAGTTAGCACTAATTAGATACATCTATCGCAAATTCGCATAGACTACCTATAACATTCTCTCATAATGCTATTTAGCATCACGATCCATTGCAGCAAAAGAAAGAAAACATGACATACAGAAGCAGAATCGAAATAATAAGCGAGATTATAAAGGCTGCAAATGGTGGCGGCGCTACGCGGACCAAGATAATGTATAGTGCATTTCTTAGCTATTCTCAAATGAAGGGGTATTTAACGATTCTAACTCAAAACGACTTGCTCAGCTTTGACTTGAATACTCGAACATTTAAGACTACCGAAAAAGGTCTTAGGTTTCTTGAAGCCTACAATCGGATGGATGATTTGATTAAGGCACCACCATTACAACAGGTTTAGAAGTACAGAAAAAGAGCAAATCAGATTGCACTTTGCTATCAGAAGGGGAAAGAGTCATGTACACTAACAGTTGACCTTGTCAGAGTAAGTCATCTATATGCTATTTTAGAAATAGAGTACGTAGTGAGTATTAATGGTCGAGAAAGAGATAAAGAAGGAGGTAAAGACTGACGAGTACGGAAATGTAAGAAAAGAAGAAGTAAAGCGAGAGGTAGATACAAAGAGTGAAGCTGAACGAGATTTGGAAGATGCGGGCGACAAGATGAAAGCAGGTGCAAAGGCAATGGGCGCAAAGATGAAAGATCCAGATAGGGATTTAGGTGCCCAATACGAAAAGAAGAAGGCAGAGGAAAAGATGAAATAAAGAAAAAGATAGCTCCAAATCATGTTTTTTTAGACTTGCAAAAGCTTTTAAAATCAGATTTTAGTAGATACTCAATTAACTATGTTAGGAGACCTAATTTATGAAGCAAAAGGCAAGATTACAGGATATCTAGAGTATTAGATGTTGAAGGTCCCAAAATAGAAGCTACAAGTTTAGAAAATGGAAAGTTGAAAGGAGAAATAGAAACTCTAGATATGGTAACATATTGGAGTGTACCAAGGTCAGGTGGTGCATATTATGCTGAAGGTAAGGGGGTATTTATGACCAAAGATGGTAGTGGTGAAACAGCTACGTGGACAGGACAGGGAATAGCACATTATTCTGGACTAAAGAGAAGAGATGTAGGTTAGGTATTCTGTCGTACGTCTTCATCATCAACAACATCATCATCACCAACAGGCAAACTTGCTTTTCTTCACAATCTTGTAAGAGTATTTGAATATGAAGTAGATGAGAATGGTAATTCAGGAGGAAAAATATGGGAATAGAAGTAGTAAGAGCATGCATAATGGTTAATACTCCTTTTTAATTATCGGTGAGAAGCTTGAACACACAATACCATAAAGGTTGGTTATCTTCTGCCAAAAATGGATATATCACACCGAGATGCATCATGTCTCTCCTGAGGCTTCGCATTCCGAATCTTTCCTGTCACCACTAGCTTTCCCTTTACTTGCTACTAACAGATCCTCTTTTAGAAGAGGTATCACCTCTGGACCGACGCGCGCACGTATCTATTTCAGTATAAACTGAAATTGCAGTGAGTTACTACTCTCCATCTTCAAGCAGCGTGGTTTCAAATGCTACAGCCCTGTCAGGTTCCGATGCATAGATTACATGGTGGTGGTTTTTCAGAAGCTCTCTGATCCATTCTTCCCTCCTGGATTGCTCTATTCCAGAAATATCATAATAGCACATCTGTGAATTATCAAATTCCTCAAAATGTTCGTGGCCTGTTTTTTCGACGACCAATCCCAATTTCATTCCTTCTTTTGATCCTGTGTCAGTAATTGTTCTACCGACAAATCTGTAGGGCGGCTTCATGCCTCTGGTAGCTTCTTCTCTTATACGTTTGAGAGTATTAAGTGCATCGAGTTTATTCGCATAAGATCTGTCAATGCGGTGGATACGCAGAGAGTTTTTCTGCTTGTATGAATCGACGTCAATGCCTTCAGCAGACAGTCTTTCTTCAATCGCTTCGGGCTCGTCGGGAGTAAAGAAAATGCAAGACTCTCCTTTTTTCAGTCCGTTCAAAAGATACCGGGCTATTATCAAATAAGCATACTTTTGGCTGTCGTATAGTAGGACTATGTGGTTATTTCCTTCCATCCGGTCAAGGAACTTTATTGGGCGATAATTTGCTTTTCTAGCGTTCATAAATCTCCCTCCCTGAAACGCCCAGGTACTTTACGCCCATATCAAGGACAAAGCCCTTAATCCGATTATAATCTTGCAAAAAATCTTGGCCTTTTTCGGTTATTTGAAGCGGATCTTGCATGATCATTTTCCTGCCTTCTAATTCATTTAGATACCTGACAAGTTTATCGTAGGCAAGGTTGCTAAGAGACTGCACTCTGGTTGGTTTTGCCTCACCGTTTGTTAATTCCAGGTTGATTGCGCTGAGGATATCGTTGTATATTTCCATCTTGTTTCGCTTCGGTTTCGGCAAATATCATTAGTGATTGCTTCTAATTAATAAGGCTCCCCTTGGGGAGTAATGCCTTTTATGTTATTTGCCTAGGGCACCTATGAACAAAACAAAATTCGCAAATAAAAAAATAAAACAAATATTACAGCAGAATCCGGAAAGCAGGAACTAGTGATAGCTCGAGGGTTTGACGCACCGCGTGAGCTCGTGTTTAAGGCATATACCGATCCAGAACTTTATATACAAAGGCTTGGTCCACGAAGACTAAAGATGACGCTTGAAAAGTTTGAGCCAACGAATGGCAGTTCGTGACGTCATATCCATCGTGATGAAGATGGAAATGAGTACGCATTTCATGGAGTGCATCATGAAGTTACGCGCCCAGAGAGGATTATCAGCACGTTTGAATTTGAAGGTTTAGCAGAACCGGGACGCGTAAGCCTTGAAACGGCTACATTTGAAGAACTGCCTAGTGACAAGACATGGGTAACGACTAAAGCTGTATTCCAATCAGTTGCGGACCGTGATGGCATGCTCCAGAGTTGTATGGAAAGAGGAGTTAATGATTCACACGATCGGCTCGATGAACTTTTGGCAAAAATGCAGAAATGACAATTAGACAATTAGTTGACTGAGGTCACGAATTGTTGGCAGGGAATTTGAGCATGGCGCTGTTGCGGTTTTTGAATTGCAAAATGGTTTGAAGCTCGGAAGGAACAGCATGGCAATTTCCTAAAAGGTTAATATTCTGCAGCCTTCTTCTATTTAAAGAAGGCTAATGAGTTATGTACACCCAGAAGTTCTAGTTGATACGCAATGGGTAGTGGATCACATGAATGACCATGAGGTTCGCATAGCGGAAGTGGACTATGATCCAACAGCCAATTACAATCTAGGCCACGTACCGGGTGCTACATTATTTGATTGGAAAAGGGACATAAACGATCCGCTAACCCGGAATATTTTCAATAGGCAAGCCTGCGAGGATTTGCTGCAAAGAGCGGGAGTTAACAACAATACTACACTGGTGTTATATGGCGACTTTAACAACTGGTTTGCGGCATTTGCCTTTTGGGCATTCAAATACTATGGGTTCAAAGATGTGCGGCTTATGAACGGAGGAAGGAAAAAATGGTTAGAGGAGGACAGACCGATAAGTAAAGATATCCCACATTATCAGAGAGGGAATTTCACGGCCGCAGAGCCTGACAAGAACATCAGGGCATTTCTGAATCAGGTGAAAGAAGCGTTAGGCAAAGAGAATATTGCAATGGTTGATGTTAGAAGTCCAAAAGAATTCAATGGAGAGATACTGGCTCCACCAGAATATCCAACTGAACACGCCCAGAGAGGAGGACATATCCCGGGTGCTTCAAACATACCTTGGAGTCAAGCACTGAACGACGATGGGACATTTAAATCAGTAGAAGAATTGAAGCAAATTTATCAGTCAAAGGGGATTATTCCTGACAAGGAAATTATCGCATACTGCAGAATAGGCGAAAGGTCATCACACACGTGGTTTGTCCTGAAATACTTGCTTGGCTATTCAAATGTGAAAAATTATGATGGATCATGGACTGAATGGGGAAACATTATAGATAATCCAATAGAAAAATAGAGCGGTGGTAAAGCGCCGATGCCAGAAACGTCTTAAATTTGAATTAGCACAACAATCCCTTTGCCGTCTTTATTTTTGTTATGACTCTCTTGACTTCTTTACTATGAAGTGGAAGAGATTTCCTTCGTTCCTTATCTCTAAGAGGGATTGTCGCTTCTGTTCTGACCACCTTAACATCTCTAGATCAGCTGTAGGATCATCTGATATTAGATGTATGACTTCGCCTGTAGGTATTTTCTCAATTAATTCATCAAGTTTTGCAAGAGTAGCGGAACATTCTACTCCTATCTCGAACATTTCACGGTCGGGGAATGCTGCAAAACATCTTACTCGGAGTTTCTGGATTGCCATGCTCATTTTGTCATGACAATTTTCAATTGTTTCAAGGGCCTTCAAATCTCCCATCTCTGAAGGTTCTATCTTGACGAACCAACCTTCGGTATATGGAAAATCATTTGCTAGTTTTGGCTTGTCCACTAAAGAGTTGTTAACTTGAACAATTATACCGCTTACGGGGGTTCTTACTACTCCAAAATACTTGGCACTCTCTAAGACACCACAGCTATTGCCTTTTTCTAACTTAGTACCGACTGGTTTTAATTTTATATTAGATAACTTGCCGGCAATAGCTGCCATTATGGCCGTAATCCCGATAGTTACAGGCTTTTCTTTATTACTCATCCATACAAAATTTTCAGTATCGTAAAGTAGGTCTTCGGGGAATGAACAATTGTCTATCTTCATCCAATTTTAGTCAGATATATTTCCCTTTATTGCTTATGTGGCTCTGTCTAAAGCATTTATCAACAATGAAAAAAGCTATGTAATAGTATCTCACTATATCTCTACTGAACGAGTCCCGGTGTGTCAGAGTGGCCCGTACAATATTACGAATACACAAGCACGCGCCAGAGTGCACCATTAGTTTTTGTCGTTTGGATAACAATATGTTATCAACCATAGGTTGCCCTAGTGTAATCTATGGTTAAATCTATATCGCCTTGGTGCATGGGTTTGTCAGCTAGCCACTGGTGCATGTATATCTATCAAATGTTCTTTTGTGAATGCGGATAGCTGTCTGAAAGATAGCAGCTCACAAAGGGCGTGCGGTACGATGAACTAAGACATTTTATTTTCATCTGTGTGCGAGATCTTCTTGAAAGTTTTTCTCTCGAATCCCCGGAGCCGCTACAAGATATCTATTTTATAAAATAGATTTTGCTAAAAAGAGGTTAAATAAAAAGATGCAGAAAGCATCTATCGATCCTTGGTAAATGTTCCTATATGAAAAGCCCATGACTAGAAAAATATAGGGAAAGGCTAGCCAAAGTTTTTGACTTCATTGTATTACAAGTGCGTCTATGAAGAGGAAAAAATGTAATACGATTACACAAGACTCTTAAGAAAATTTTATAATTATGGTGTGCAATAACAATATTGTAGGGTCTAGATGGTGTTACATCATCAAGGGTGGATAGAAAATAACAAGGACACTTGACAATACCCACACTTTACTCTCTTATGTGCAAGGCAGCCTGAAAAACGTAATAGTAGTAAACGGGGAGGATAAGAACCATGGCTTTATCTTTTCGCTTTTGAATCCTCCAGTTCCGCTTGGCGGTAACATTGTTTCACTGGACATTTATGTGGACGAGCTGCCTGTTCAGAGAAAGTTCATCTTTATCGCAACTTCTGACGAAGTGGTCAACGTGGCCACGCTTTCTGAAAACAGGCCGATTTCATTCAAACCGTACCAAAGTGCAAGGTTCTTGATAATTAAAGATGGTGGCTTGGACGACAACGTCAAGCACAAGATACGGATAATTAGCAAGCTTGAGGGCTTTGAAGAAGTAACCATTCCGTTTACGTTCACCGACTACATCTCTGGATATCAGAAGGATAGTATCCATATTACTCCTGATTCGCTGGCATACAACGATTTTGCGGTTACTAGGAGCGACACAATGTTCAAGAATTTCACGAACCCCCTTGTGCTATCAGGGAAAAAAGCCTACATTGTGTGCTCTGCAAACGGGTCACTTTCTGCTAACTGGACGTGGATGGGCGTACGGTATGACAATGGAGGGCTGTATGTTCCTCCCGCAAGGTCGTTTGGAAGGATAATAGCCGAAGTATCTATAGACGATGGTGTCCGTAAGCGCCTTCCAAATTTTGCCTTGTCGTCTAGACACGAGCACGGTGTTCTTACCACACATCACGATCTAGGGGGCCTGCACGTGCAAAGGAGGCTGTGTGTGCCTTTTGAAAATAGAGGATTCATAATGGAGATAAAGATGGGCATGAGGTCTCATACGGGCAGTGATCTGAGGCCGGCCAAAAGAAAAGCACCAAGAAAGGTGCGCTTTCACTTTTTAATCGATGGCAACATTACAAGCTACGGGCTTGCAGCCATCTCACAGAGCAACATCTCCAAGTTCAACAAGCTCGACAACTGTCTGCAGATAAGCTCCGCCAGAGATACGAAGAAGGACAAGATGCAGTATTTCGGAGCCATAGGTGTGATGCCAAAAAACTTAAGGCCAAGCAAGATCTTGACAGACTCGTTCGACAACGACCTTGAGCTGTCGTACGATGTTGAGCTTGAAGAAGGCAAAACTATCAAACTTGCACTTGTTGGAGTAGGCAGCTTCTCAAGTGGCAACGATTGCCTGAAAGAATTTCGCTTCATGAGGGACAACTGCAGTAAGCTTGTGCAGGAGACTGAAAACACTTTCAAAAGATACTCGGCATCCACGCTTACCATGAGGTCTCCCTCGGTAGAAAAAAACCAAAATCTCCAGATATCAAAATTGTTAAGAGCGTATGAAAAGGCCAAGACGTGTTTGCAATATCTAAAAGCGGAGTACGATGGCCTTGGTGAAGGGATATGCGCTGGGCTTCCGCGCTTTCCAAACTATTGGGCTAGGGACACTGGCTGGTCGCTGAGGGGCTACCTTGCAGTTGGCGATTACCGCTTTGCCCGCTCTATCATTGGCAATTTCTTCAAGCATCAGGCGAAAAAGACTGCAAAGAGCGCCGTCACTGGCGAACTTCCGATGATAATAAGCGGCAAGGCTTTCTTGCACACTACCACCTATGGCTCTGCCGACTCAACGTTTCTCTTTCCTTGGGCGATACGGGAATATGTGCTGGCGACTGCAGATGTTGAATACCTGCAAAAAAGGTGGGAGTCAATTGAAGCACTCATTGATTGTGGGCTTCTCAAAGATATAGACGGAGACGGCTTTATTGACCACGGCTTTACCGGCACGGCAGAAAAGCTGCCTATCCGTGATTCAACTTGGATGGATCACATAGACAGACGGAAAAGCGCAAACGATGTTCAGGCCTTGTTTTATGAAAGCTTGAAGATCGGAAGCGAGCTAGCAGGCATGGTTGGCGACAGCTACAATCGCAAGAGATGGAAGCAAAAGGCAGAGC
Organism: Nitrososphaera sp.; assembly: GCA_036373855.1. Lineage (GTDB taxonomy): Archaea > Thermoproteota > Nitrososphaeria > Nitrososphaerales > Nitrososphaeraceae > Nitrososphaera. The sequence goes on along the minus strand of DASUUX010000040.1, from coordinate 1,423 downwards.
AGCTAGCGCTTAAAATCGATCATGAATACTGGAACGAAGAAGCGGAATTTTACTATGACACGATACGAAGGGACGGCTCCAAAGACCCAAGCATAAGGCCAAATGCCCTTGTGCTTTTGCTCACAGACGCTGTCGAAGATCCGCTCAAGACAAAATCTGTGCTTGAAAGAATTGAACAAGAGGACATGACAACAAGCTGGGGCGTCCGAACGCTCAGTAACCTAGACCCTAAGTATCATCCTGCCCTCTATCACGACGGGGCTGTCTGGCCGCTTGTGACAGGCTGGGCAGCGCTAGCCGAGATCAAGGCTGGAAGGGGCGAGCAGGCGCTCTACTATGTAAATTGTATGGCAGAGCGCATTTTGGCGGAGAACGGCATGTTTGCAGAGACATACAAGGGAGACAAACCGGATCCCTTCAATTCATGCATCTTACAGGCGTGGTCTATTGGCATGTACATTAACGCCTTGCGCGAAATGATGCTTGGAATGAAATTGGACATGCTTGAAAACAAGGTTTCATTTAAACCGCAAATAGCAGGGTCACTTTTGCAAGAGTACACCCATTTTGCATTTGAACACAACATGAAAGGCAAAGGAAGATTCCAAGCTGCAGTCGACCCATACAACGGGAAAATCCTTGTCACATTAAAGGGCTGGCATGGGCCAAGGCCAGAATTTCTTGTCGATTCGTCTTATGACATCGATGTTGTTGCTACTGCTGCTGCTGGTGGAGAATAGTGTTACTTCAAATTTATTAATTCAGTCCGCGCTTCTAATCCCTATATGACGATCATCAACATTCAGGGACATAATGTTAACCCCGCGCTTATGATAATAGACGTTCAAAATGGCTTTGTGAGCAAAGGTGGGTCATACGATCAACTTGGAATGGATGTATCCCGCTACCAGCATGTTATCCCACAGATATCAGAACTGATCAGGCTTTGCAGGAGCGTTAATATACCAATATTTTATACCCAGGCGGTGCGGGAAAAGTCTGGAATAGATCTTTTGACAAACACCCACAGAATACTGCCAAAGTCAAGGGAAGAGAGAATACGCACAAAGCCAATCTGCGTAATAAGCACTTGGGATGCAGATATTGTCGATGAAATCAAACCTTCTCCAATGGATCACGTCGTCATCAAGAGACGAGATTCGGCTTTTCAAGACACTGAAATTGGCGTCTGGCTGAAAAGCATTGGAATCGATACTCTGGCGTTCTGTGGAATAGACACCTCGATATGCGTAGAAGCATCTTTGAGAGATGCATTCAATAACGGATACGATGTCATACTCATCTCAGACGCAACAGCATCAGGCAACATTAAGCACTTTGAATCCACATTAGAAGTTGTAAGAGACTACTACGGCTTGGTGATGGATGTAAAGGAGTTTGCTAGGTATCTACCTCAAAAAGC
>DASUUX010000039.1:0-51452 GCA_036373855.1 Nitrososphaera sp. | reverse complement strand
AGGTCTTACAATGCATCTGCTGGATGGCTTACCAGACCAGATAAGCGTCGAAAATAGGCTTAATGCAATATTGAGAGTTCCGCCAAACAGGGAAACCTTTGAAATGGTGAACAAGATAATCAAGTCCAGGCGATTTGAGCTAATGAAAGCAAAATTATCTGCGAGCTTCATGGTAGTTGATGGTACAGCAGTGTGTTATGAGACTACGGATTATGTTAATCCGGAAGAATTCACACTCGCAATTTCACATCATGATGATCCACACCTCGCCCAGCGTTTAATATCATATTATCGTACGCTGGTAAAGGATGCCAAGGTTCCGCAGATTATTGAAAGCATTCGGACAAAATAAGAGATATCTCTTGTCAAGCTGTCTGCTGCTTTTATATAGATTGAAAGATGCGTCATTTCATCTTCTACTATCATCACAGGGGTTGCCTTAGGTGTGACCTTTTATGAGACTGCAAGTGGCAGGATAAATGCCATCGAATTTGAATCCAAGAAACCTGCTAGTGACACTCTGCTGTGTATACATGGATTTTTTTGCGATGCACGAATTTTTACACATATTGGAAGCAAACTATCTATCGAGGGTTACAATGTAGTCAGCATCGATCTGCCAGGGCATGGCATGTCAGAGGGTAGAAAGGGCGATCTAGATTTTGATGTCTGTATCAAATCTATTCATGAGATAGTTGAGCAACTGAAGAAGAGATCGGCAAGGGTATGCATAGTAGCTCACAGCTTGGGATGCATCTTTGCTCTGTGGTATGCACATCTGTTTAAGGCTTCGATTGACGGATTGATTCTGCTATCGCCCTCAGTCAGAGTCCCCAATATGAAAAAGCGATTTGACGCAGAACCCAATGCTTTGGAGTTTCTGCTCATGGTTCTTGCAAGGATATTTATGCCCAATAAACTCGTTGACATAACAGAGGCTTTCCCAATACATGTAAAGGCTGGCGGCGACGAAGTTGCATGGATGATGAAAGATCCAGTAGTAAACTTCAGATATTCCTATCGGTTTCTTGTAGATATACTTGCAATAAAAAGCAGCAAGGTATCTGAACTATCTGAAGTCGGCGATATCCCAGTCCTCATTTTACATGGAAAAAAAGACAGACTGATGTATTTCCAAGTATCTGAAGAATTTTTCAAATTACTCCACACCACCACGACCGCCATGAAAGAGATCAAGATATTTGACTGCGACCACTGGTTCTACGATGCAATCTTTTATGATCAATCTTTCTCAAAACACACCGAGGGATCAAGGATGCAAATTGTATCATCGATAGCAGAATGGCTAAAGTCCCATGCTATTATGCGTATGGACAATAAATAACGACTGATATTATTATTATTATTACTATTTTCCATCTACCAAGAATATTCTTTATCATCACTATTCAGGAGGAGCAGAGCAGCAGCCCGTTCTCATTCTCTATTTCTTCCAAGCACACTAAACAACCTAGAGTATGCCACAAAACTTTCTTTATCTTTTGCAAGCTTTTTCAACCCTTCATACATCTTGGTGTATTCCTGCTCGCTTTGCAACCCATGTTCTAAAATTTGCGGCTTAATGCTTTCTGCCAGCTGCCATCCTAGGGAGCTATATGGCTCTTGGCCCATTAAGATGCAAGGCGAGTAGCAATCCACATTTGCATTAAAGGATTCATTAATCAGCAGTTTGTACAGCTTTCTGCCTGCCAAAGGGTCGCCTCCACCCTTCTTGATCAGAGCAACGTATACTTTTCTGAGCGTATTGAAAACTTTATTTTCCGGATAACACAACCATGAGCCAGGCGCGTGATCTAAATCCTGGATCATTACTGTGCCATCCTTCTTTGCCAGCCGCTTCATAGAGCGCACAGCTTCTCTTCTGTCAGTCAAGTGGTGAAACGTGAATCTAGAATATACAATATCAAATCTTTCCTTACTGTCTAGCCGGCTCTTGCGGATATCGTCATGGATAAATTCGATATTTTGCCTCGAGGTGATGCTGCGGTTGCAGTATTCCAAATATCTGTCATCGATGTCCATACCGACTACGCGTCCAGTCTCGCCTACCATTTTAGCCATCAACCTAGTTACAGAGCCAGAACCGCATCCGATATCGATGCACCTCATGCCCTTCTTCAGACCTGCATTCAAAAGTGTCTGTTTTGTTAGAGGCTCAAACAAATTCGCCTGAATTTCGAGCCTTGCTATTTCGCTATCGCGGTTACCTAGAATATAATATCCTTCTGCCACAATTCTTACCTCTTCGGTCTAGTTTGTCACGAAGCTTTGGGCATTGCAAACCTGAAACCAGTTATCTTGGCATACTTTTATCCGTTTCTCAGCCTGCTACCTTGATAGGAAGAAATTCTAGTGCTAGGACTCGATATCATTCTCATATAATGCAGAGAATTCATTCTCATATTCTTTCGTCATCTCATGTGTGGAGTTTGTCTGCCTATCATATATTTTCCCCCTTCCCCCCATGAGCAAAACTTGTGAACGTCAACAGTTAGGAATTACAAAAAGCATTAGCAGAAACTCAGCTGTAGGGGCACATGTATTTCCTTGAGCGGAAATTGAGCGCGGGTATAAAGAACTGTCAAGTAGGGGTTCTTGCATACATTATAATGAACCTAGCATCAAGATATGTGGTTATCAGTTTCGAGATAATCTAAGACACAACCCCCATCAATGCTGGTTGCGAGTATAGCTGTGACTATAAATCAAAATATGTCTCTGCATGCACATACATATGCATTAATTCAACAGAAACGATCTACCATTATCAAGCACAATTTTCCTTTTTGTAAATAAGAGCTTACATCCAAAGGCAAAGGGAGTCTTTACTATTGAATGCAACAAAGATGACTATGTCGGCTCTTATTGCAATGCTGGAAGCCTACATCTTATCGCTTTGGTATGACTTTATTGTAGATTCACCGCTTGCTGTACCAAGAGTTGTACATCTAACTCTTCAATACATGACGCTTAGCTACGTTCAGATTTTCCATCTAATCTTTATCAAATCATTTTAATTGTCCCTGTTGCCTTCGTGTATTGCTCCTGAGAGAGGGCTACAAGCTTTTTAGTTATCGGTCCGCTGTAGTGACTTGGAGTCACTTGCTTGAAAGTCTTGACCTTTAAAAGATCGTTGTATCTTGGTGGCAAGAATGTAATACGGTAATTTTTTGTATATGACATTCAGCTACAATTTGATAAAAAGAGAGGTCGTCATGCAATCTTCTTTGACTTTGAAAGAGAACCTTTGACAACAACCAATGGTCGCACAGTTTGCGCAACCTCCCACACGATGGAAAGTAATCTGATAGTCTAAGAAACTTCTATATATTTCCTAGCTAATTTGCCTCTTTATCATAAATTTCACAAAAATATGTATGTCGCCCGACGAATTGATGGTTTGTCTATAAATATATATATATAAATGATGTCTGTTTTGTCATCACACAAGAAAGCAAAGTCATATAGAAAAAATTACATTTTCTGGATTAGCTGCGTCGTCACTGACAATGAAGAAATCCTAAAGATTAAAAGTGGCTTTATACGCTTTGAGCGTGTTTAAAGATAAATGGTAAACCAGAACCAATTGCTAGAATTGGTGAAAAAGGCGCGAGAGGGAGCTACGAGTCGTAACTTTACTCAGTCTGCAGAATTGACAGTTGTTCTCAAGGATATTGATATAAAGAAAGGATTTAACCTCAATGAGGTGGTAGCAATTCCTCATTATCCAAGCAAGAAGCCAAGCGTATGTGTAATTGCGACAGGAGACATGGGCAGTAGAGCCCGCAAAGCGGGTATAGATGCAATAATGGATCCCGCCGAGCTTGACAGGCTTGGGACCAACAGACGTGAAGCACGGAAGATCGTAAGGTCACATGACTTTTTCCTAGCTGATACTGCTCAGATGGCCACGATTGGTCGATCACTTGGACAGTTTTTGGGTCCAAAGGGCAAGATGCCAACCCCGCTTCCCTATGGGGCACCAGTGGACTCGATTGCAGCCCGTTTTAAAAACTCTGTTAGAGTAAGATCAAAAAATCAGCTCAATGTCTCTGCCAAGATAGGAGACGAAAAAATGGATGATAAACAGCTCGCCGAGAATGCAAGCGCAATAATTGCAGCAATTGAGAAAAAGTTGCCACAAGGTGATAAAAATATCAGAAACGCCATGGTTAAGTTCACGATGGGCAAGGCGTCTAAGCTGAGTGCACTAAATACTAAGGAGGACAAAAAATAAGCATGTCGCAGAAGTTGGCGGCGGCGCCTACGCGCAAACACTATCCTAAGAAGAAGCGTCTTATGTACGACGAGCTTCAACGGGTTCCAACAGAGTATAGCGTGATTGCGTTGTCAAAGATGGCCAAGGTACGTGCTGCGCAGTTGATGATGATTCGCAAAAAGTTCCGAAATGACATCAAGATTAAAATAATCAAGAACAAGGTCGCTACTCGGGCCTTTGAAAAGGTCAAGGGTGTTGCAGGCCTTGAGAACCTGAGCAAGCAGCTAGAAGATCAGTGCGCCCTAATATTTACAAATATCAACCCCTTCAAGCTCAACTTGATATTTGCACAGAACAAAGTCTTTCTTTCTGCCAAGGGCGGCGATATTGCTACAAAGGAAATTTTCATTCCATCAGGCAACACCGGGATTACGCCTGGCCCCGTTCTGTCAGAATTCAAGACGGCAAACGTTCCGACTAAGATAGATCAGGGAACGATATGGGTCAGCAAGGATACGTTAGTTGCAAAGCCTGGAGATGTAATTTCGACTCCCCTTGCGTCGCTTTTGAGCAAGCTAAATGTCAAGCCGATTGAAGCTGGCATTTCAGTCAACTTTGCGATCGCAGAAGGGCTGCAGTTCAAGGAGCAGGATCTTAAGCTCAACCTTGACGAATACAAGCAAGAGCTTGTCAGGTCATTTGAACAGGCTCTCGCTTTAGCAACACAGGCTGGCTATATGACTCCGGAGACAGTCAAACCGCTCCTAGTCAAGGCACAGCAGCATGCAAGATCGCTCGCAGCAGAAGCGGGGTACCTCACATCTGAGACTGCAGGCTTAGTGCTGCCAAGAGCTCAAGCGCAAGCTCAGGCTTTAGCAAACAAGGCAAAGGAAAGGGGCTACAGCCCACAATAATTTTTCTTCAATTAAAAATAAAAATAGCGAGTGCATATATGTGTGCGTGCGTGCGTGCCTGTGAGACTGTGGCCACTAAACCGCTACTGAATGGGTGGAGATGCACACTCTTCGACGGTGTATGCTTTGCCATAAGTTTGGCATTTTGAAGCGCTGAGATATAATTACTATTTTATATTGTTATATACAGTCAAAACTCCTATACGGCAATTGAAAATTGTAGTAGCGGTAAAATCATAAAGAAACACTTCCTTGCTCAAAAGTATTGTATTATCATCATCTTCCATGCCCAACTGCTTTGGGCATTATAGTTGTATAAGAAAAAAGAAAATGGAAGAAAGAAGATCTTAGAAGGAAAAACCTAACCAAAGAGCGAAGAGAGGCCTTCGAGGGCTTCTTCTTCCTTCTTTTCTTCCTCTTTGGCTGCGGCTTCTCCTCCCCCTGCCGTGCCTGTTCCCCCCGCTGCTGGAGCGGCTGTGGAGGAGGCTGCTGCTGGAGCGGCTGCTGCTACAGCAACCGGCGCTGCCTTCAAGGCCTCATCAATTTGTACTTCGCTTAACGCCGCTACTAGAGCCTTCACCCTCACATCATCTGGGGTGACTCCTGCGGCCTGGACAACATTCTTAACGCTATCCTCTGTGATATTCTGCTTTAATTTATGTAGTAGTAAAGCGGCATATACGTATTCCATGGAGAAAGCATCCAGTCATGACCATATTTGAACCTACCGCTCCCAGTCAAGAGTTGTTTAGTTTGATCACCAGAATTGTTGCTATAATGAAGTTCATGTAATAGCCAACAGTATGAATATGAATATATGCCATCTAATCTGCTCTGCACGTTGAAGTGAAACTATTTGCTGCCTTGACATATTCTTTGAGAAACATGACTGACCGAAGCTTGCTTCATCACCAATAACGAGATGCAATATTATAGCTGGTATATAGCTGATTTTGTGAGAATCATGATTTAATGAACACGAGAGAATGGCATAAAGTGGACCGGGTGGGATTTGAACCCACGACCACCTACGTATCCTCTACCGTAATCGGTATGCAAGGCAGGTATTCTACCAGACTAAACTACCGGCCCACACCAAACTAGCCAAGATTTTGATAATTTAAGTGTTCAATAAGAATGGCTTTCAACCTTGTGCTGCCGCAGGTGCTTCCATGCACTAAACTTTTTAGCGCACTTTTCGCAAGAATATTGCATTCGTCGATTTCTGTATGTGGAGTCCTCTTCCAACATGTTGTAACGGACAAGCCTCTTTGCTATTCTTACCAAACGGCAAACAACAATAAGTTGTTTGCGGTTCTATATATGGATATTTGACTTGTACTTTAAAAATCAGTCAAGACCTTGTAGCAGGCCGTCAGCCTTCATCTTTTCTGCATGGGCAGAAATATAACGCCATATGATGTCGGCCCTATCGGATTGGAAGTCCCATGGTGCAACCAACACTAAGTCAGCGTCCCTTATCCACATTCTGCGTTTTATTTTGCCGCGGATTCTACATGTCCTTACCTTACCATCGGTACATTTTACGATAATGTTGTCGCCGCCAACTAGCTTTATTACACGACCCAGCAATTCGCCTTCTTGGGGCATGACCATTTCCTTCAGCTCTGATTCTGAAAGTACCTTCTTCTTGCCTATTTTAGATCTAAATTATTGTGAACTATTCGGGTTAAAAGTGTACCGGTGTTGATACACAATTAAATAACGCTGGCAATTTTGAAATGACCGGGCCGTTAGCTCAGCTTGGAGGAGCGTTCGACTGATAATCGAAAGGTCGAGGGTTCAAATCCCTTACGGCCCACCTTTAGAAATTGCCATAAAGTAGAACATGTAGAAGTCTTATTAATGCATGAAACGGCGTTTATATGTTACTCTATAATGCAGTCATGGAATTAGAAACTTTCTTTGGTGGGGGACGTATCTATAAGGGATTTGGGATCGAAAAAATCTACTATTAGCATTTGCTGATTTAACTGCAAATATTGTATATTGCAGTCTCGCACGCCTAAAATATTCTAGGGATTGCAGCAAATACTGAATATGTCAAGACATCGATCGACATTGAAATTCCACTCACAAAAAACCCCTGAGCATTAGTCTGCAATTTCCTCTGAAAATAGAGTGATGGAAGTGACTGCAAAAGACCTTGCCGAAGGTGTTTCTGGATACACTGTGACTCTATTACGGGCCCCTCTGGCATATTCTATTATTATCTGATTACAATAACAGCTGAAAGAATGTATCCCACACAATATAGCTATTAATATTTGCTTAACGCTCTTTACGTGTCATAATCTCCTTCAGATTGGCCCGCAGGTGCGGGCTCTTATATAAGCTGCCCTTATGAGGTCGTTTTGTGCATGAGCTGTGCGCGGCTGCTTGCCGATGGTGGGGACATTATTGCTCATGTGGTGAGCCGACAGACAGAAGTATTTGATAAATTATATGAAATACATCCTCAATCAAGATCCGATAATGTTGGAGGGAAAGCAAGGTGGACTCCTCTTTCAAGAACGGCGACCTGTGCATAATTTGCAGCAAAGGAAATATCCATTAGCTGCCCGGCACATATACTGGTCTTTATCAGAATAAAGTGATACAGACTGTGGAATATTTTGAATGTCGTTGCTGTCATGAGCGGTTCTCAAATTATCTCCTGAATATGAAAGAAAGAATTGGTTTTTCTGACTCAGTGCGTTGAAACTAGAGTCAGACTTGAAGTTATATCCCTCTAGAGAATATACTGTCTAAGTAATATATAATATGGGGGCGATATTCCAGGCACAAGATCCTGAGTTCGCAGTCTCAACAGCAGCTGATCGCGCTTTTATATCAATTTGGTTTCAGCTATGCGCTTTGGGCTTTGGTTTGTAGAAACCTGTGTCAGCGAGTTGGAGTGCGAGGCTACAATGGCAGCCTCTATAATAAGGGAATGAACTATTGCAGCAGGTGCGCTGTTTATTTCCATAATGAAGGCGCGACTCATTGTTTTTGCTGCGGTAGTAAGCTTAGATACAAATCAAGAGGTGCGAAAAAAAGAAAAGGTCAGGAAGAGATCCTACCGCACGAGCCGATAAGGGGCATATGACAAGGGCAAAGAAGCGGTGGAGATCTTTTAGTCTGTGTTTGATTTGCGCTTCAAGTGCTGAATCATAAGATTGCACTGTTTGATCCTTGAAAACAAATCAAAAGAAGATGTGAAAGAAGCTCAGCCTGCAATGGGTGCGCTATTTATCCTACATAAGGATATAGAATTCACAGATGATGTGACAGCCTTCCAACATACTAGAATTTGTTTATTACAGCCCTCAGTCCGCGATACTTTTCAGTGACATATATCGCTTTTTCTATTTCTGCAAGAGAATATTCGTGTGTAACAATTGCGGAGAGGTCAATAGTTTTTTCTGCTGCAATTCTTGTAGCCTCACCTAGCATTTTCGGCGTAGAGCTAAAGGTGCCTGTGATAGAGATCTGGTTATAGTGCAGCCAGTTGGCATCCAGCAAGAACGTCTGTCCGCTCGGCATGCCAGCAAAGGCATTTATCTTAGAGTTCCTAGCAGAAACCTTTGTCGCAAGTTCAAAGGCAACAGGGTTGCTCGTCGCAATCACTACAACTCCTGCACCAGAAGAATCTCCAGTAAAATCAAGAACGTCAGCAACTGTTTCATGGGAATAAGCAAAGACTGCATCAGCAGCCATCGCCCTTGCCTTTTCCATTCTTAGTGGAATCTTGCCGACGATTGCTACTCTCGAGTTCGATAATCTCTTGAACAGCTGAAGGTGAATGAGCCCCATGGGACCATCCCCTATTATCACAATAGAGCTTTCCTTCGCAACAGGAAGCATGCGAGAAAAGCTGTTGAGGCAGCACGCAAGAGGCTCCAAAAGGGCAGCTTCTTCATCAGTTAGGTTGTCTGGTACTGGTACTAGTCCGCCGATTCTAATCAACTGCTCTGGTATTGTGACATATTGTGCAAAGCCGCCATCCGAGCTAGAGCCTATCTCCTTCAAGTTGATGCAAAGGTTGTAATCGCCGATCTTGCAATAATGGCAGTGAAGACAAGGGATCAGGGGGCAAACGGCAACCCTTGAACCTGTATTTATAGTCATACCGTCACCCAATATAATGTCATTTTGTATTTCTCCGCAAAGCTCGTGCCCTAAAATTACTGGGGGACGCACCTTTCGATGGCCATTTCTAAAGACGCGGGCGTCATAGCCACAGACTGCGCAGGCGCTCACCTTGAGCATTACCTGATTGCGAGTAATAGGTACTTGCTTCACAATAATGTTGTTTGGTGCATGGAAAACCGCAGCCAGCATATTCTGTTGATACTGTAAATTTGTTCTACAACCTAAAAAGAGTTACAACGCTAGTTGTCATAGTATAGATATGACAAGGCTATTTGAACCCCACATCCATATGTACTCTCGGACCACCGATGACTATGAAGCAATGTCCAAAGCGGGGATAGAGGTAATAGTCCAGCCATCATTCTGGCTAGGAAGCCCACGGACATCGGTTGGAACATTTGAGGACTATTGGGAACATATGATAACTTTTGAAACAAACCGGGCAAGAGACTTCGGAATAGAGCACTTTGTCTGCATTTCAGTAAACCCAAAGGAGGCCATGGAACGGCCGCTTGCCTTAGATGCTATGGTAGCCATGAAGAAATACTTGGACAGGGAACGGGTAGTAGCTGTCGGAGAGCTTGGCTATAACCTCATAAATGATCTCGAAGAGGAGGTGTTTGTAAAGCAGATGGATATTGCAGCAGAAAAGAACATGCTCATGACAGTTCACCTGCCGCACAATAACAAGCCCGAAGGCATGCGACGTATTGAGCTGATATTAAATAGTGAGCGGGGCCGGCGCTACAATAGGCACAAAATTTTGATAGATCATAATGTCGAAGAAACAATTGAAAAGACGCTCGAGTTTGGCATGTGGGCCGGACTTTCAGTGTATCCTGTATCTAAGTTGTCACCAGAGCGTGCAATGAACATCATCAAAAAATATGGCGCGGAAAGAATAATGATTCATAGTGCAGCTGACTGGGGCCCATCAGACCCGCTTAGCGTCCCCCTTGTCGCAAGGGAGATGAGGAAGGCCAGCTTTAGCACCAATGAAATTGAACGTGTAACATTCTATAACGCCTACGAATTCTTCAAGCAGTCGCCCCGATTTACCTGGAAGCCGTAGTAATAATATGATCAAGCTAGCATTTAGCACCAATGCCTTCAAGCGATATTCCCTTGAAGATTCCATAAGAGAGATTGCAAAAGTAGGCTACAGCGGCGTTGAGATCCTGTGTGATATCCCACATGCATATGCGCCTACTTTTAAAGACGATCAGGTTAGATCGTTGAAGAAAACTCTTGCGTTGTCCAACATGCAAATCTCAAACCTCAATGCATTTACTCTATACGCAATTGGAGACACGTACCATCCTTCTTGGATAGATGATAGCAGAGATGTGCGTATAGAGCATACGATTGAATGCATAAGGCTTGCAAAAAGAATCGGAGCAAAGCACCTGTCTACAGAGCCAGGGGGTCCAGTGGCACCACTACCCTCCTCACAACAACAACAACATCAAGATATAAGCCGGTTTGAAAAAATATTTCTTGATGGATTGACAAGGGTAGCAAAAATGGCAGAGGAAGAAGACATAAAAGTGCTAATCGAGCCAGAACCAGGCCTTCTCATTGAAAATTCAAGGCAGTTCAAGAACTTCATGACAAAAATTATTAATTCAAAGTACTTCAGGCTCAATTTTGACATTGGCCACTTTTATTGCGTAAATGAAGATCCGGCCAGAGTGGTCTATGAATTATCAGATTATATTGAGCACTTTCACTTAGCAGACATTGCGCACACTAGAATTCACAACCATCTGATCCCCGGCAAGGGCTCAATCGATTTTCGTTCAGTCTTTGATGCAATGGATGACATCGGCTACCGAGGGTTTGTTACTGTCGAGCTCTATCCATACCAAGATAACCCGATATACGCAGCAAAAGAGGCGTACAGCTACCTTTGCAGCATCATGTAAGCCAACGCCTCAAAGAATATCTTCTGCTAATCAGGCTCCCAAACGTATTCACTACACCCTCTAATATATTGACTGGATACTTTGCAGCTGTTACAGTAGCCGAAGCAGACAGCGTGCATTTAGTTGCACTTATGGTCTCATCAGGCTTATTGTATGTTGCAGGAATAGTTCTAAATGACTATTTTGACATTGAAATAGATAAAAGAGAACGTCCATCCAGACCCCTTCCTTCTGGAAATATCTCAAAAGGACATGCCTTGGCCATTGCTATGATTGCACTGTTAATTGCAAACACTATAGCCTTGGTACTTAGTCCTATCAGCCTTGCAGTGAGTCTAGCACTCACTCTTGCAATAATTGCCTACGATTATCGGCTAAAGCATGGCCTATCAGGTCCGTTTGCAATGGGTGCAACTAGGTTTCTAAACGTGATCTTCGGAGCAAGCCCTGTACTGTTATACATCAATAATCATTCATTTGCTATTGTAGGAGCCGCTGCTGCGTCACTATTTCTATACATCATAGCAATAACAATCCTGAGCAAGAAAGAAACGGGAAATGAAAGACCAAATTCCACTATAGCCTTTTTGATGGTATTTGGTGTTATTTCGACCGTAGCGGCTTTAGGCTTGATTCTGCAACTGCACTGGGCGTTTCTTCTAAATCTGTCGATATTTGCTACAGTTATGATTGCTACCTTCAAGCAGCATCTTACGAAGGAGGTGCCTTCCGTGCAAAAGGCAGTCAGAAACATGGTCATCTCCATAATAATACTTGATTCGGTATTTGTAAGTGGGACCGCCGGCTTGCCTTATGGACTAGCAACCCTGCTTCTCATTGCACCTGCTTTAGTTCTGGCAAAAAAGTTATACGTGACCTGATGACAACTTCAGTATCGACTATTAAAAGTGCTGATAATGAAGTGCGATGGAATATAATAGAATTAGAGTATTTTCCTATAGCACTAAAATATATATGAATAGTTTTATAGAACTTCATAATATCTCAGCTGCCTCTATACCCCTCTCTGCTTAGTGTCTTTTATAATGTTGAAGCAAAACTTTTGCAGCAGAGTCGATGTGTTAATCTATGTTAGTTACTAAACTAATTTCAAAATTGACTTTTTTATTTATTACTTGAGCTGATAAAAAGGACTTACTTGTAGAACCAAGATATGGTACCGCTCTATGTATTTTTGTTACCCTAAGAGAAACCCTCCGGTTTAAATTTGCGAAAAGAAGCACTATTATGATGATTATTCCTAAAGCATTTTTTATTACCGCTACAGCGGCTATTCTCATTTTCTCTATGACCGGCGTATCATATCAGCAGGTGCAACTCCTCTTTGATGATGATGAAGTAGCAGTAGTAGAAGAAGATGAAGATGAAGAAGTAGCAGTAGTAGAAGAAGATGAAGATGAAGAAGTAGCATGTATAGACTATGAAGCGGAAGAAAATACCATTACCATTAACTGCGATGCTTCCTTTCTAGATGTTGTCCAAGCCATAAATGACCCTGAGATACTTGAAGAGCTAGAAGAAGAGGGCCAATACCTTCTGAATGCTAACCTGCAAGTGGATGATGGTGTAACCTTTGCAATGACTTCAGATGAGGATGGTCTGCAATACTTGAAGATTGCTGGTGCAAATGGAATAATAGTTCAAGGAAGAATAGAGATAAGTGGCATAATAATAACGTCGTGGGATACTGAAACTGACTCGCCAATCTCTCAGACAGAGACGGGATCAGTTCCAAGAGCCTTTATCATCTTGCGAGTTAGCGAGGGTGGATATATTGAAGATTCAGAGGTTGCATATTTAGGATACGCAGAACCTTCTAGACGGGGAATTGATTTAGGAGAGTCTGAAGGAGGCCCGTCACATGATTTTGCAATAAGAAACTCAAGAATCCATGACAACTGGATGGGATTCTATTCTTCAGGCGCCTACAATATTACAATTGATGGTAACGAGTTCTACGATAACATCAAGTACGCTATTGATCCACATACTGGTACGCATAACATGACAGTATCAAACAACAAAGTATACAACAACAAAGACATTGCTGTCATATGTTCATTGGACTGCTATGATATTATATTTGAACGAAATGAAGTATACAATAATGCTGGATCAGGCCTTATGTTCTCTCGAGCCACACATGATTCAACGATAAGAAACAACTTGATATACAATCAATACGGATCTGCATATCCAATCTCTATTTCTGAATCTCAGAACAACGAAATATATGGGAACAACATAAGTAATTCCTCAGGTGGAATATCAGTACATAACCCACTGGAATTAGATGAAGATGGAATGAGCAGTGACAATAGAATATATAATAACACCTTTGATGGTGTGCAGAGTGCTATCCGAGCAGTAGCATCTTCTGATAATACGTTTTCAACTAACATATTTGGCAATGTTACAGATTTTCACTACATCATGACCTCAGATGCAAGTATGGATATTGAAAACCAGATTTTTGAGATGGCCAATGTCCGGGGCGTTTCAGGTGCCAATACTTTATCAATACGAGATTCAGGTACAATCATAATTGATAACACTATAGATCATGATACAGATATAGAACCATATACAGCGGTACTATCTGGTCAAACCATTAATATCAACTCAGCTATGGAATGAGTTCGTTCTTGATTTTTTCATTAAAATTATCTACTGCTATATAGATACTATTAGCAAGAAAGAAAAAATGGTATTATCCTACAACAACACGAGTACTTGTGATCCTGCCACGCTGCTGTGAAAAGTCCTTTAGGCTGATGAAATGATGGTAGCGCATAATGGTATATCCTCGGATCCAAATTCCCTCTTCATGATGTAATAAAGCTTGTATTAATATGACAGCAATGGCAAGAAATAATTCTCCTAGAATGAGAGTCTGCAAACACATTAATGCAGATGATGGGCTAGAAGGTCAATAGACGTAATATGTGAAATCGATGCTTAGTCTTATGTTGTTTTATCCTTAGCTAAACTCCTCTGCTATAACACGTTAGACCCTTGTTACCACGAGATCACACAATCGCCCCTCTCCCCTTCTTCGTCGCTGGCTACCTGCAGTCGAGGTTCAATTATCTTTTGTAGATAGTACACACACGTCCCCGAAAATAACCTAAAGGTCAATCACAACCTCTAGCGTTATATTACCAAATCGACAGCGGAAATCACTAGTTTGAGAATCTTTAAGGTTCCTAGAATGGAATCGATATAGCTTAGGTCGATATTAGTGCTAACTAAAGGTAATTCATGATGTGAATTGATTATTTTAGGATCTCTTTTCTCTATCATCGCAATTTATGGAACAGATTGTGAGAAGTTGCAATCACAAGCACAGCAATTCCCCCTCCAATGAAGTTTCGAATCGTGATAGTTGCATCCGGAGATGAGGCTATGATTGATGTCCCCCACACAATGTAAAGGTTATCGATGAGCCAGAATGTAAGAGTTAGCCAGCCCAATAAACCTGCTGTAAAAGCGCCTAACCTTGCACCGTACCTCAGAAAGTATATGGCAAATGCTATACCTAGATACCATAACGTGCCAAGGATAATCCAATTGGTATTGTAGATTTCCGGTCTTCCATCTATAATATAATAGGTAGAGCCAATTGCAGCCATTGCAACCAATGACAGCATCAACAACTTGCTATTAAATTTCTGAGTGCTTCTCTCTTTGACAAGCCTATTTGGCTGCCTAATGCGAGCCTTCTCGTTTCTTGCTGCTCGGATGGCTTCTTCAAATGATTTCAATTGAATTGGAATTAGCTGCCTAATCGAGTCATCCTGCACCGTGGCGTCATGTTTGAGGCTGTCTATCAGTGGCCTTGCAAGGGATGCTCTGACAGGTGTAACCATGTCCACCCAATAAGATGATAGCCGAGGAGTGAGAAATGGTATAATTATGATCCGCACAGATTTGTTTAATATTTTAGCATATTTCCTCATCATATCAATATAAGTCAAAACATCAGGTCCGCCTATGTCAAACCCTTTTCCCTCAGTTTCTTTCACCTCAATACACCGGGCAAGGTACTCAACTACGTCGTCTACAGCTATTGGCTGGCACTTGGTAAGCACCCACCTTGGACAAATCATTATAGGGAGTCTTTCCACCAGGTATTGTAGCATTTGAAATGAGCCGCCACCCTGACCTAGGATTACAGCCGCACGAAGTATTGTAACTTTTGACGAGGAATGTTGCTGTAGTATTTCTCCAACCTCCTTTCTACTTCGCATGTGTTCTGAAAGCTTATTATCATCATCATTGTCCTCTGCATGGATTAATCCACCTAGATAGATTATTCGCTTGACTCTGTATTCTGATGCCACTTTGGCAAAATTCATGGCAGCAACTCTATCACGCTCAGAAAATTTTTTCCATTGCTTTGAAGTACCTTCCATAGAATGAACAAGGTAATATGCAATGTCAATTTGCTCAGACATCACTCTTGCAAGATCTTCATAATTTGAAACATCCGCTTTAACTATTCTGATGTCATCGCCAAACATATCCTTAATGGATTTTGGATCTCGCGTCAAACATAAAATCTCTGCTCTAAATTGTGGCACGCGATGATGTATGTCTGCAGCCAATTTTTTGATTAGTCGACTTCCTATGAAACCGCTTCCTCCTGCAACAAGTATCTTTAGATGATTAGGATCAGGTCTTTGCTTGTCAATTTGCATTGAGATTATTATTTCTTTTCTATCATGTATAATGTCTTCTATTCTGCATAGGTTCTTTTGAAAGAATATCTCGGAACGCCATGAGCATCACCCTATAACTGATGAGTAATGTGTCGATCGAAATCGGTTCCTTTTTGGCTATCTTGAATAATAAATCGCAATCATAGAGCTTCTCTATAAGAACATCAAATCCTCTTCTTTTTCTCACCACTACTCTTGATATAGCTTTTACGATTCAGGATGAAAGTTGAGAACAGCCCTTTGAGCAATGTCAATTTCAGAAGGGTCATCATTCACTCAAGAATACCAACTCCCAGCTCATGGCTTGGTATTTAAAGAATGGGATCTAACTGCTGCGAACAATTTCAAAGATGAAATTCTATGCTAAGCACGCTTCTAGATCATGAACATGTCTTGTTACTTTTTGCACATTTATTTCAGGTTACTAATTTTTGTATATTTATGAAGTGTCAACATTTGAGCATGATGTTAACGAACAATAGCATTTTCATTTTATACCAGTTCTCATTCTACAATATGAAAGCAAGAAAACAATAGCTTAGACTAGTCCATATGCAAAGTGACCCGCCAAGCTTACTAGGGCTGCCTATGACCTAATGGGTGGTTCCACGGATTGAGACGAGTTAAGGCTTATGAATTGGAATCAATGTAACGATCCACATAAAGAAACCGCATACCATTCCTAAAAGTGGCAGAGGTAGGATTGCCAAGAAATCTATTGAATCTGATAGCAAGATAGAATCCTCTGCCTCCTAATAGGCCATTTGTCAAGTGCAGGCCAAATATTCCCAAATAGTGAAGAGACGGATCTTGTTTTGATTTTAGAAACTTTACAATAAGCATATGATTCTCATGCCACTCAAAAACGCCCGGTAATCTCCATCTTATCTTCTCCATGGTATCATTTCCATAGCAGACATGACAAGCGTACCAAACAGTCCACCAAGTGCACCGAGCATGAGCCCGTACCATTCCATTGGAGAATAAAAACCTCTTCATGTCTCTATAAACTAAGTGCAATTCTGATGTCATCGGTAAGAGATCCGAAATCCACTCAGATGTCCACAGCATCATTCTAACTCATGTTAATATCTCATCGAAATAAGTTCACTCTCGAAATGATCTCCATTCATTAACGCTAGAAAAAGGGAGTATGAGCACAACTACGAACTGACCCCAAGTGTTCATCTGACACAGCAATTCCCACCTTAACTTGATAATGGGACTAGTTGCGCGATATCTGGAAAACCGGGTGTAAATGTTGTTGTTGTTGCGTTAGATCTGATTTTCGTTACACTAGAGAGGCAAAATGAAAAGCGGTAGAGGAACTAGTGCCTTGTTCCAATGTGTATAGCAAGTAGTATCTTTTCTTTGAATCCTGACTTGCAGACAGGGCACAGGTACAGTTCTGCTGCACTTGCATTTCGTTGACGCATCGAATGCGCCCCTATTTTGAACAATTGTTTGTTATAGATAATCGACAGTCCAGACTTATTAGTCTTGAGGAAAGGAGTTAGTGTATTAATTAATATCAATAGCTCCAAGCATACATGGCAGGAGAGGTTCTAGCTTGGGAAGGAAAATTTTTTGCGGCTGCTATGCCTTTCCTTCCCCTCAACTTTTTTGAAGTCGAATCGTTTTTCCCCTCTTCTAATTTCTTGGTGTTGACATTATGAAAAGAGTGACAACATCAAATAACAGGCATACTATCTGAGCTGCAATTCAGTGATGGTGTACAGATGTTTTCCTATTCGTATACTGGGGTGCCATCTGACTTGAATCGCTTGATTCGCTTTCCTCCGCTTCCAGAACTGCCGGAAAAAGATGATTCGGTTTCAACCGACCTGTCCTCCGGCTCTTTTCGCTTTCGTGCTACTCTTGTCCCAAAAAGCACAGCTACAAGGAAGGCAAAGATCCCTGCCGTCACAGCATACATGAACATCTCTTCAGCCATAAGGTTGCTTGGAGAATTGTTGAAGATAAGGTTTTCCTTTATTGAAACTTTATGATTGTTCTTCTCCTTGGTGATTGCAGTCAGTTTGATTGGTATGTTAAAGAACGGAATCAATTTCTAGCGACATTGAGCGTCATTTTTCAATTGTTATCTGAACAAATTCCTGGAAAACTAGAGTCTAGATTAATGTAAAGAGTTAATTCACATCAAGATGCGGAAATGATAAACTAGTGGTAGTAGAAAAAATAGTGACAGGCTTTTCAAGCTCTAAAAAGTCAAAGAGTCCCAAGACAGTCCCAACCTCGCATATTAATAGACATATAATACGGATTGTATCCAGACACCGTGCAATTCTGGGGCCGTTGTCTAGCTTGGAAGGATGCCAGCCTCGGGCGCTGGAGGTCGCTGGTTCGAATCCGGCCGGCCCCATAGGTATTCTTGGGTATGAATAAGAAAAATGTCGTTATGACTAGCACTACGGTTGAAGCTACTACTCTATATGAGGATAACATGATGTCTCGACTTTGCTCATGAGTGACTGACTCGGATATAGGGATATCTAATCGACCTCTGCTGGACGCTACTACGCGCTGAACTTCCTCTAACAGATTTGGCATCGACAATCCTTCCCCATAGTTCCTGCTCCGTATAAAAAGGGCTGTAAATCTTCAAACACAAAGGATCTAATCTCCACCCTATCAAATTGAACTTAAATTGCCAATACTAGCCAGCGAATTGGCGTAGTGTGTGTGTTCTTAATGATCCCTACATTCCGGTTGGTCTATGCGGTAACCTTTGGATTAATAATTATAATTATGTCATTCCTGATAGAGTCATGCAAACCCATGAAGGCGAAAGGTTGCAAAGATTGATACGTTTATGCAAATATTGACAAAAGCTCTGCGAGTATACAGAAATTATTAACCCATATTTCGACGTATCATAAATATGGTGGGGTCGGTGGGATTCGAACCCACGACCTCCAGCGCCCCAGGCTGACATCCTTCCAAGCTAGACGACGACCCCTCGCTTTCCTTGGTTGCAATAACCTCTTATATACTGTAAAAAATTCGTATTGCTTGATAAGAACTCTTAAGAAAGAGTATATTGAAGATTGGTACAAAAACAGATAAACCGCAATTCTAATAAAAATTCAATCATACGGCCCTCATCCTGCCAAAGGAATAGACACCAAACGCTCCAAGTGCGCAAGTGTAGCCCACCAGAATTGCGAGGTCAAGCTCAACTCCATAGCTACCAGTGCCAAGCATCAAGTTCCTCAAAGCATCCACTCCATATGTCGCAGGGTCTGCAGCAGTCAGAACTGAAAGCCATTCTGGTAGGTTGTCAAGTGGAAAGAGAGCACCCGACAGAAAGAATAGAGGAAATACAACAAAGCTAACTATCATCTGGAATCCTTCAAGGCTGTACATATAGCTACCAAGGGCTAGTCCAAGAGATGTGAGCCCAAACGACATCAGGAGCACTACTGCTGCGGCCTGTGCAAGCGAGAGAGGCGTGAACGGGATTCCAATTGCAACTCCAATTGCAATAAGTATTGCAGCTTGAATAAGTGAATTAGTCATGCCGCCGAGCGTCTTTCCTACAAACACCGTGACTCTGCTAACCGGCGCTACCATCACACTCTTTAAAAAATCAAATTTGCGATCCCATATTATGTACGATCCATAAAACACCGATGTAAATATTATTGACATGCTCACGATGCCGGGGAAAATGAATTGCTGGTAGTCAATGCCCGGCGGCAACTCCGAAGGTGCTGCAGAACCCAATCCCGATCCAATGACAAATAGCCATAGGATCGGAGTAAAGGTTGATGCCACAAGCCGGCTCCGCTCCCGCAAGAAAACCTTGAACTCGCGAAGCCATAATGCATAAACTTTGGCCAAATGATCCTGTATGCTAATCGTATTTTGCATACCTCTCTGCAAAACCTCCCTCCGGCTGCTCTTCCTTGATGTTGCGACCAGTCAAATGTATGAATACATCATTGAGAGTGGGGCTAGCAAACTCGGCTATATCTGCCTCGATGTGCCGCAGCAGCATAGGCAGGTCCCGCTTAGCGTTGTTTACCGATAATATCAAAAACCCATTGTTCCGCTCTACCTTGTGAACAAAGTCAAGCTGGCTGATCTTATCTGGGTTGTGACGTGTCTTAATCCTAATGATGTCGCCTCCAAGCCCTGCCTTTAATCCTTTGGGTGTGTCAAGCGCTACTATTCGTCCCTTGTCAATAATGCCGATTCTGTCACAGAGTATGTCAGCTTCTTCCATGTAATGTGTAGTCAAAATTACAGTCATCTTTTCCTCTCTTACCAGGCGCTGTATGTACTTCCACATCGTCTCCCTGCTTGCAGGGTCAAGCCCAAGCGTTGGCTCATCAAGGAACATCACCTTTGGTTTGTGTAGCAACCCGCGCGCAATTTCAAGCCGCCTCCGCATGCCACCAGAATACGTCTTGACTTGGTCGTGTCTGCGCTCAGTCAGTCCAACCAGCTTGAGCACTTCGTCTATTCTTTGGTTCCTTGTGTGGCGAGGGATACTATATAGCATGGAATGCAATTGCAAATTTTCGTAGCCAGTCAACATATCATCGCTGCTTGGAGCCTGAAATACAATTCCGATACTTGAGCGCACCTTCGCTGGCTGGCAGACAATGTCGTAGCCATTTACGGTAGCGCTGCCAGAAGATGGCTTGAGCAGCGTAGCAAGCATATGTATAGTGGTGGTCTTGCCGGCTCCATTTGAGCCCAGCAATCCAAAAACTTCATTTTCGTTAATGTCAAGTGTAAGGTTATCTACTGCAATGTGATCGCCATACTTTTTGACTAGGCTCCTTATCTTTATCATCATCGAACAGTTACACGATTACAATTACGGGTATTATGCCTTGATGTTTCTTCGTATGAACAAAAACAAAAAATGAAAAAAAGGAAAAACGTCACTTGCCTCCTATCTTGAACATCTTCGTCCCGCAGACCGTGCATATGCCTTGCGTGGCCGGCTTGCCGTTTTTCATAGTCACCTTTTTCTCATCTTTCATTGTCCTCTTAGCCTTACATTTGACGCAATATGCCTCTGTTGCCATGGAGCCCTATACTGACGGGGGTAAAAGAAGCTTTCCTCGTGCTATTGCTATTGCTGAGGGACCAGCCAGTCGACGAGGGCATCTAGTTCTTCACAGCTTATCGTAACTCTGATTGGACCAAGTGGAGATTCCTGCTCCTCCTCTATCACCGCTGCAATGCCGGATGTGGCAGCCTGCTTGTTAAGCAAAAACCATGTGCTATCGCCTGCTCGGTTATCCAAAAGCATCCTTCTTAGCACACCCATTGCAGACCTTGAGCGCACCTGCTCGTACAGTATAGCAAGAGAATCGCTTCCAACTGCTGTGCCCACAATCCTGCTTCTAAAAGACACCTCTGGTGAACATCTCGTGAATAGATTTGCAATCGCGTCAATGACTTTTTGTGTATCCTCTGACGGGTTGACGACTGCCTCGACCTTGAGGTCTATCCGCGATGTAATATTGGGCTTCCTCAAGCCTTTTTCACTCTATTATTTCCTCAAGCCATTCTTTGACAATGTCAAAGGCACGCAGCTTTAGCTGCTCTAGTGTTAAATCGTTGTTGGATATCATCTCATTTGAAAGGGCAATTGCCTCGCTAACCCCAACCGACAGTTCACGCTTGTCCCTTCCGGCAAATTCATTGCCGCTTGAGGGTGCGTCTGGCCTGGCCCTTTCCTTGAGGTGCTTAAAACGAGTGCCCTGCGATGCGTGGATTGCAAGAAGTCTTACGTGTCCAACCTTCTTTAGAACTTCAACTTCGGCTATGCTGCGTATGCCATCTATCACCACGTTGCTAGAGCTGCCATCTCTTGCCAGCTTTTGTAGCACAATATGGCCCACAGCCCCTGGCCCTAAATCCTGCCTTAGCTTGAGCATCATCTTGCCGAGATTGATGTCGGTGGGCTCAAGGCCCTGCCTCTTTGCCTCTTCTCTCACGACATCACCCATCGTCACAACCACAAAGCCTTTTTCCTTAAGAAAAGACGCAACTGAGGACTTACCCGCACCTGGCATCCCTGTGAGGCAGACTATGAGTCTCTTAGACATATGATGTCATTCTGCAGAAAGGTCCCAGTAAGTGGCGTCTTTGAACTCTTCCTTTGGC
The DNA here is from genome assembly GCA_036373855.1 of Nitrososphaera sp. Classification (GTDB taxonomy): domain Archaea; phylum Thermoproteota; class Nitrososphaeria; order Nitrososphaerales; family Nitrososphaeraceae; genus Nitrososphaera. Next base: position 29,326 of record DASUUX010000039.1, on the reverse strand, counting down.
TTGCCCAAGGCCTTCCACTCTTTGAATGACTTTGGGTATAACTTGACGTTTTTGAACCCTGCCAGCTTAAGCGCATAGTAGGTTAACCCTGAAAGCGTCCCAACGCTTCCGCAGTATGTGATTATCTCATCGTCATTTGTTATGCCGCGGTTTTCAATGAGCCGCTTTAGCTCTTCTGCCTTGCGCAGTATGCTGCCCTCTGACCCCACCATCGTATAAGGTATGTTTCTTGCGCCAGGTATGTGCTCTGTCAGGTAGTTCAGCCGCTCCCTTGAATCGACGAGCAGTGTGCTGGGCTGCGACTTGGCTGCCTCAACATATGCAGCATCGACATAGATGTCCTCTTTGATGCTGAGTGAATGCCTAGCCCTTGGAAAAGTGCACTGTTGCTTTTCAGTTTCAAGACCAAGCTCCTTCCACTGCTTAAATGTCATCTCAAGCAGTGCAGTGTTGTCATGGCCAATATATTGAAACGTCCAAGCTACCCTAGATGCAAGCGCGCCAAACGTATCGTCATATACTACGACAGGGGTACTGTCAGATATGCCAAGCTCCTCTAGAAATGCCACTATTTTCTCCGGTGTATCATTCTCAAGAACACGTGCAAGAGGCAATGAAACTGCAGTAGGTATGTGCTCTGTCTGGTAGTCTTCAGCTTTGCGTACATCGACTACGCGCACTGATTTTCTGCGTATGAGCGACCTGAGGGTGTCGGCGTCGCATACTATTGGAAGCTTGAAATCTTCCGGCACTTTGGCTTCTTTTTTCTTTCTTGCAGTCACCGCTGCTGTAGTCAAGCTGCGCATTCTCCTCTCGCAGTCTTGGCAGTAAAGTGTGAGTCGCTGCCATAATCTCGATAGGCATCGGGATTCTGCTGAGGAGAAGGCAGCTGTATCACCTGCGCAAGGGCTGCCTTCATGTCTTCGAGGTTCTTGATGCTTCCAGACCCTTGGCCTTTTATCAGGCGGATAATCCACTGGTGCAACGTTTCATCATCATTTGCTGCTGCTGCTGCTGTTCTTTCTTTCTTGTACAGCTCTATTATCTTCAACGTTGTATCAATTACCCTCTTTGCTGGCACTCGCATCACAGCCCTTCCCAGCTCGCCCGCCTCGCCTGCGCTGCCTCCAAACAACATAGTGTAAGTCGGCGTCATCGTATCGTTCATCCTCGTCGCGCCGCCAAAGAACCCGATGGTTGCAATTTCGTGCTGGCCACAAGAGTTGGGGCAGCCGCTTATCTTGATGGTTGCATCTCGCAAGGAATCATCGATATCAAGCCCTAGCTCTAGGAACTTGCGCTGCACTTCCTTCGCAAGCCTGTGTGAATTAGTGATTGCAAGGTTACAGGATGTGGTTCCAGAGCAGCCTACTGCAGAAGCAACTGTCAGGGCACCGGGGTTTGAAAGGCCGGCAGATGCAAGTTTTCCATAAAGGTCTGGAAGATCGGTTTCCCGCACATAGCGCAGCGCAAAGTTTTGCTGCGGGGTGTTCCGAGCAACCGCCTCTGCAGAATAGTCCCGAATTGCCGAAGCAAGTATTCGCAGTTGGCTTGCTGTAATGTCTCCAGCGCCTAGCGTAATAAACGCTGTAAAATACCCCTCCTGCTTTTGCGGAACGGCATTGGTGTGGAGCCACCGCTCAAATTCGGGGGTATCATCTGTAACCTTCCCAGTCAGCATCATCGGTAATTTCGTCATCCTTGGCGCCTTTGGCAGCAGCCTTGTATCCTCATGAGACTTGACATCGAAGAGTTGTACTGTCGAATGTGAAGTTGTCATCTCCACTATCGAGCGCTCCTTGAGGACCATCTTTTGGAATTTTTCCCAGCCCATCTCATGAACAAGATACCGCATTCTGTTCCTTGCCATGTTTTCGCGGTTGCCATGTCTATCAAACAACCTGATTGTTGCCATGCATGTTGCAAGTAGTCTGTCTTCGGCGGTAAAGTCTTCAAGCAAATGCCCTAGGAAAGAGGCAGCTCCCAAGCCGCCGCCAAGATAAATCCTGAATCCTCTAATCGGTTTGCCATCGTCAGTGGATTTAACTGTAGGCACAAGTCCAATGTCTGCCACCCTGACCAGACCGTGGCTATCGCAGCATGAGAAGTTGATCTTGAACTTGCGCGGAAGATTCTGACACATTGGGTTGCGTAGTAAGAACCTTGCAATCGCTTTAGAGTATGGAGTAGAGTCAAATGCTTCGCTCGGGCACACACCGGCAAAATGGCTGCACATAACATTTCTGACGGTGTTCCCACATGCCTCTCGGGTTGTGAGGCCGACTTCGACTAGGCCTCTCATGACTTCGCTGACATCTTCGAGCTGAACCCAGTGAAGCTGAATGTTCTGACGGGTCGAAACATGAGCAGAGCCTATTGAAAATGCTTCAGAGAGGCTTGCGATCTTCTCAAGCTGCTCAGGTGTTATTTCGCCGCCCGGCACCTTTATTCTGACCATGCTGTAGTCCATTCGAAGACGCGATCCGTAGGCCCCATGCTGCAGCCGGAAACGTCGGAAGTCATCATCAGAAATCTTGCCTTGCCTAAATAGCCTCACTTTTTTAGCAAAGATCTCTGTTTCCTCTTCCCTACCCCACCTTGGGTTGGGCTTTGGTGCTGTTTTAGATTTATTATTATTATTAACAGCAGACGCAGCCACTCTAGATTTCTTCATTAATCGATATAAAATAGATATTTTGATGATATATATTTTTGTGGATGTGGGAGGATATTGGCAGGAATTATCGGGACCAGCGGCAATATATAGTAGGTATTATCCCAAGCCTTTTGAACACAAGTTGCCTGTTCATGTAGTAGAGAGAGCATATATGGGTGGGTGGACGTTAAAAGGAAGGAGGGGGAGGAGGAGCAGCAGCATTATTTGATAGTTCTTACTTTCTAAATAGATATTTTACAACTGGCAAGCCATTTTTACAGTACTTTAAGTCGAAAAATTTAATAAATAGTCTACAAAAAGTCTATTATATTTAATTATCGGTAGCAACTATAAGTGCTAGCCTCCTTAACGAGGTTCTTACCAAATATGGAAGAAATATGTTGAGAAGCCCATATAAGAGATAACTTGCCAGAGATTAGCACAATGATAACACCAAGACTTACAGCTCTTATGGTGGCAATGAGCGTATTGGGCACAGGTGGCCCAATAGCAGCGTTGGCTCAAGAAGCTGAATTTGGAAATACAGATGCAGAACAACTTCTAGGCCAAGCTCAAGAAATAGTTCAAGCAGCAAATACCGGAAATGAACAAACACAACCACAGGTTAACAGTGCAAACGTAGACCAAAAGCAGGAAACTAGCCTTAGCACAGGAGATAGCGAAGAATGTGACGACTGCGGAAGCATTGACATTGAACGTGCTAGCGTAGGAACACAGGAATCTGAAATAGAGCAGAGCAACGAAGCTGAGCAAGAAGCCGAGAGTGGCGACATAGAACAAGATGCTGAGCAAGAGCAAGAAGCTGAGCAAGAGCAAGAAGTTGAAGGCGCAGAATTAGAAGACTTTATAGCTGTGCTCTTCCGCGACCTAAACCTCTAAACAGCTCAGATCACCAATAGTGTAAAAGTGTAAAAACCGTACACTCCTTTTTCTTTTTTATTTTTTTCTCTTAAAAGCTATAAAGTTTCTAAAAATAAATTCCTCTCTTGACAAGCGAAGTGTGGAGCTCGAGCAAGCTGCATATAAGAGCCACTACTCCTTTTGTGTGTCCCACCGCACGTTATATATAACAACAGATAACAGTCTCTCTTTCTCTTTTTTTGACCTCTACGGGAGGTGCAAAACTCTGCCTAAAGCAATAATGGAGTCTTTTTTAACAAAAAGGTGTTTTTGGAGCAGAGGAGGGCTTTTTCAGATGTTACGCCTGACGGCAAAAAGCAGACAATATTGCACACACGCTGAAATCAAGTTTTTACCGCTAGGTACTCATTCATGCTATAAACAATAGATGAATGTATGTCCACAGATCAATTGCAAGTGCGCTGTAAATCTATTGGCTGAAGCGGCGTCTCCTTCCACATCTGCATATTAAAGAAAGATGTCTGAAACTTCTTCAAACAGGCGCACAGATCTGCTCCAGATGTCAACCGTGATATGCTTGTTATGGAGACACACACATTGTCTCAGGCGATTGCAGTAGAGGGACATATGTCCGGCTGACTTGGTATGACATCCAAACTAATCGCTTGCAGGTTGCAAGCAAAACCTGTCAGCAAGACACCAAACACAGAGAAATGTACATACAAACAGGGAAAGAGATAGATAGAGAAAGAGATAAAAATGTTGCATACCGTATTTTTGACAAAAAGAAGGTAGTGTGTTTTCTACAACACAAAGCTGACAAGCTTCTGACCTGTCCAATCAAAAGGCACTATAAAAACGGTCTAATACTGCAACCTGATGGCTCCTTTTCATGTGTGTGTATGTGTGTGTGTATATGTGTGTGTTCGCAAGGCATACCCGACTGATAGGCTATTAGAAGAGAGTTGAGGAATGATATTAGAAGAGTATATAGCAACTTTGAATGTAAGTGAACAAGTTAGAGATGAAACAAAGCTAGTGTGTGGGCTGAGGTTCGTTGTAGTGGAAGGTAAAGACGGGCGAGAATATGCACGCACACAGTTCCGTCTACTTCTCTTGCCAAATAGAATTTTTTTCATAAATTTTATTTTATAGCTCTTAAGAGAACTGAAAATCAAAAAAAGGGGAGAAGGGGAGGTTTTTTAATCTATAGGCTTTTGTGTGCTGGGCTATTATCCGCTTCCTGGGATCAATCCTAGAAGATCCGTGACAGTGAAGGTTGGAGTCTGGGTCCCAGTCTGGGTCGCGGACACGGCCGCTGTATTGGCGTCGTCGTCAATTGCTGTAAATGTATGTGGCGTGCTTGCAGTGCCGCCTGGTGCAACTGTAACTATTGCAAGGTTAAATGGCGTGTTGGTGTCGTCGTCAACTACTGCTGCATTTGCGCCTTGCGCTGGAGCTGACCTTTGCGTTGCAGTTCCCGCTTGCCCTAAGAGTTCACATATCGAGCCTTATCATTTCCCACATGCACTAGGTCCCTACTGATGACATCAAGGTATAAGATGCAGAGAGACACACACTTTGGTTGAAGATAAGGAAGACGAAGTAACAACAATAATATAAATATCCTTATAGCTCACACAGAAGAAGAAGGAGAGTCTTTCTAACAAGAAAGGCTCACAAAAGATAGAGTTACACACAGCTTCTTCTCTCTAATTAAAGAGAGAGAAGTCCGCAAGACGTCGTTTTGCTGAGATGTGAAAAAAAAGCAGCAAAAAATATATCATAAGATTAAAATCACCTATTGGCTGGCTTCTTCATTGCAATGGGAAAGAGAACGTTAGTTCGCCGAAGGGGTCGAGGAGGCAAACAATTTCGAGCAATCATTGTCGGAAAGATTGCTCCAGCCAAATACCCAAATTTCAAGCTAGAAGATCATCATACCGGTAGAGTAGTTGACATTGTTCACGAGAGGGGGCGTGATGCTCCCCTTGCAAAAATACAGTTTGACAATGGAAGGTATTCTTTAGTCCCAGCACCTGAGGGCACAATGGTTGGCCGCACAATCGAAGTTGGCACCAGCACAGCCGCAAGGGCAGGCAATATCCTTGCGCTAGAGTCGGTTCCAGATGGAACTGTAGTGTGCAACATTGAAAAGAACACCGGCGATGGAGGCAAGCTGATAAAGGCCGCCGGCTCATCAGCAGTAGTATATGCTCATAGCCCAGAAGGTGTGACTATCAGGTTCCCTTCTGGTAAGTTTCTAACGCTCAACCAAAAGTGCAGAGCAATGGTTGGGGCGATTGCAGGAGGAGGGCATAAGGAAAAGCCATTCTTGAAGGCAGGAACCCGGGCAAAATATATGCAAGCCCATGGCAGGCTGTACCCAACGGTAAGAGGCATTGCCCAGGCTGCAGTCTACCACCCGCATGGAGGCGGTAGGCATCAGCACATCGGCCGGCAGTCTTCAGTTGGTAGGACAACTCCGCCGGGACGCAAGGTGGGCATTATAGCTCCAAGGAAGACAGGTCGGGGCAGGAGCAAGGATCTCCGTCAGCAAAAGTCTGGCTGAGACCTCTCTTCTTTTTTTCTTTCTTGTGAAAAATTAGGCGCAAAGACTATATTCTGTTATTTATTTTTACCCTTGTAAGAACATATGAAAGCAGAGCAGTTTTCAAAGGATGTATTGGCACTCGATCCTCTGATAAGATTTGCAGGGGTAATGGAAAAATCCGGCCACCTGTATGCGGGCTCTCAGAGGGAAGGAACTGAGGAGCATCTGAAGGGTAGAAACCCCGAGATCAGCTATGCCCAGTCTGCCTACATCGTCGATCTGAGGAAGATGTTCACACCAGAACTTGGCAAGCTCAAGACAGTTGCATACAAGTACGACAAGGTTAACCTAATCAATTTTCCAGTCAAGGATCACTTGCTTGTGATATCTGCAGAGGCTGCAGCAAAGGTAGATGATATATGTGAAAAGATATTGAAATATGTTACATCTGTAGAAAATGAACTCTCCCTTTATCCGCCCGGCAATATTGTGAATCAGGAAAAGAAAGAGGTACTGCGGAATCTTTACGAATCTGGGATTTCAGAAGACCTTATAGCAGATCAGCTTGATCTTGATGTCAACACGGTGAAGATGATCATCGCGGAGATCAGGTAAAAACCACTTGTCCTCTCCATTTGAACTAGCCAACTGATTTCTTCATAGATACTATATACCTATGCTGCTGACAGTAGTAGGCTGCCGGGGACGTCTGTGTGCAATGTCATGCATGATACCCGACGATTTTTAAGGATTATAGGTGCTATCAGAAAGAGTGCAATAACATTCTTGGCATTCTGATGGTATGTATATATATATCGACGATCCTCTAGGGTCCTGTTTCTGTCATAATATGTTTTTTGAGATGCCTTTAATTCTATACATATATGTCCCTCGGCTGCTTTAGGAGCAGGTTTCATTTCCTCCTTTTCACTATGGTTGCTTCTTGTGGGCATTTCAGTGTTGTCTGCCCTTCATGCTGTGGCCAGCTGGAGTATATTCTATCAAACTGTGAAATGATAGAAAAATTGGCTAGAATAAGGCATTTTATTAATATTCTCAATTGATATAGCAGAGAAAACCAGCGATGTTGTTATAAGCTAGTGATTAATAAGCCTGATCATAGTATGAATAACAACGTCCTATCAAGCAAGCGGATACTCCTAATAGCAACAATGTTGTCAGCTATGATGCTAGTAGCATCATCAATGCAATCATTGGTTCTGACAACAGCATTTGCACAGGAAGACATGTCTGACGTCAATGCAGAACAAGCAGCAGCAACAGATGAAGAAGGAGAAGAAGCAGCAGCAACAGATGAAGAAGGAGAACAAGCAGCAGCAACAGATGAAGACGTATCTGACGTCAATGCATTATTAACACAACTAAATGAAGATACACAACTAAATGTAGATTTTGAGGCCCAAGAAGACATTAACAACGACGAGGGAGACGATAACAGTGTGACCGTTGATCCAATAGTGCAAACTTCAGTACAGCCTGACCTAAATGTTAATGTAGACACTCACGTGATAACGGACGAAGACGATTGCGAAGATGCAAGCGATGACGTAGATCAAGCAAATGTGCAAGGTGCAGACCAAGTAGCTCGTAGTGACGGCGAGGTAGGCGAGGGCAGTGTGCACGTTACTCCAATATTGCAGGATTCACGACAGGTTGCCCTGAATGTTAATGTAGACACCGATGCGATACTCGTAGAGGGATGCAATCCAAGCGATGAAGCAAATCAAGCAAATGTGCAAGGTGCAGACCAAGAAGCCACTAGGGATCTCGAGTTAGGCCAGGACAGTACTATCATTATTCCAACAGACCAAAACGCAGGTGTGTTCGGCCTAAATATTGCATTAGACCATGATGTAATTGAACCTGTGTTTTAGCCTCAATAACCTGGCTAGTCCTGAATGCGGTGTGTGGTATGTGAATATATCTTTCTCACGCCCTCACCTACCACCGAACTAAAATTTTTTTATAAACAATATTTATTCATATCAGAATCGTATTATCTACTCTTATTTCTTAATCGACCTAGGTTTGAGTTAATTGCTCTTGGTTACTCCTGTTCCTGCCTACCTGGATAATGTCAAATGATAATGTAGTAGAATAAGCGGGACAAACATGTATAACCAAAGAATACAAAAGACCTACTTGCGGTAGCAGTGGCCAAGAAAGGAAATAGCCTTGCTTGTCAGCAAGCAAGATGGAGGACTATTGTTCTTGTTAGCTATCATAGGGTTCTTGGCCTTGTTGCCGCTATCAATAAGGCTAGCAAGACGAAAAAATACCAAATGACTGTGCCGTGTTGTCTTCTCACTTGAAGGATAAGCAGGCCTATTTGACAAAAGCTGATCTATATATATCTATAGTTAGTTTCGTATTTGCCCAACTACTAACCTCATTATCTTTGCAAGGCGCCTGTCTGCATCAGCTAAAACTGCTCAAGCGCTTCTGCCATATCTATCTATCTCTCTCTTTTTTTAAGACACCTCATTTCTAAACACACACACAGAGAGAGGGTTGGTTATATGACCATTGTAAATTAAAAACTATATAAGCAGCGAGTCGAGCACTGCGTCAAAGTTAGCTCTTGTGTGGAAATGCTTGTAACTTCTGAGTGCATGGATTACTTTTTCCCTGTCCGTATTACCCAAGATCTTTTTTACTTTATTTGCAACTATGCCATAGAGGAATATGGACTGTGCGGCGGCAGTTACATTGGATGTTTTTCTTGTAGTACTCGCGCTTTCAAAGTCGATTATGTAGGAGCTATCAGAAACAATAATGTGTCGTGTCAGCCTGCTGAGCTCACCATGGTCAAGGCCCGCTACGTCAAGTCTAAAGCATTGCTCAAGAATAGCCCTAGCTACGCTGCACATCTTGCTTTTTTTTGTAGTGTCGCCTACCCACTCGACAATATTCTGACCAGGGATATACTCCATTGCAATAAGATTCTTAGTTTGCCCTTCAAGACGCGGACCTACTCCTACATTGTTTGCCATTTTGTGAAAACGCGCTTCTTCATCCATGGTCTTTCTGTCTGCATCTGTCCTCCTTATCTTGAGTGCACAAACTGTGCTCCCGGCTTTTGCCTTCACAACAATCCCTACGCAGCCTTTGCCGGCTACATGGGAGCTATTTACTATCGTTTTTCCGCCCAAAATGATTGAGGTTATTCCAAGTGACTCCATATCGGTAATTCGATCTTTGTATTCGGATTCTGAATAGTGAGGATATGTTATAAGAGGCAGGAGCCTAGGCGACCTTATGTCTAGCTCATTTGAAAATGAGATGTTCTGTTGAGACAACCTCCCCCACGGCCTCCTTTGCCAACCCTTTTATTATCTTCCTGTCGCTTCCGGCATAAATTTGGAGCTTGTTTGCAATTAGATCGCTTGAAATACCACTATTTTCACGATGATTGAGCAGAAGTGATTTGACGAACTTTCTTGCATCCGTAGCCTTGCGCTCTATCAGCATTACTACTCTCATTTCCCTGTCAACCCATATTGCAAGTGGTTTTTTTCTGTTTGAGAGGAAGAAGCTCGCCGTGTCTTTTCTTCTGAAAATTTCAGGCCCCTTCTTTTTGGTGTATGCCGGCAAGGTTATTGATTCAAGCAGGAACGCAAGGGCAGCAGAGCTTCTTTCGTCTGTGACACAAGAGCTCCGCAGTACTTCAAAATCTGCTAGTTCCAATTGCTTTGCTATTGCGTTTATGCTTCGCTTCAGCTGACCCCAGATAATATCTGGACTCTTCTTTTCATGAGAAAATTCTACTACAAGCACGTTTGGAAGTAGCAGCTTTTTTGCGCCACGGCGATGATACTTGCCTTCTTTGAAGAACTCAAGCGATGGCTTCTCAAGAAATGCCCTAGCAGCTAGCATGAACTTGGCCACACTTTGTGGCGAGATCGCAGTACCAAGGTTTCTCCTGCGATCTACTGGGTCGATAATTATCAGTGGGCCGTTAAATGCCTTGACAAATTCTGAATCATAATCGCAAACCGCTATTATCTGCCTCCCTTGCCAGTCATCAGCAGCTGCACGCAAGATGTTCTCAAATGAGGAGTACTTGAGCACCAACACTTCTGAAACATAGCCACTAAACCCTTCTGTGGAAATCTCTGCTCCATAAATGCCTACTGATTTGAAGAATTTTTTTAAGAGTCTAGCCTGCCTCCTTTTTTCGTTATCAAAGTGGCTGTTGATGTATTGTGTATGGAAAGGCGACCTGTCCGCAGCGCTCTGCCACTTGCCCTGTTGGACATCATAGCAGGGAACGACATTAACTCTGACCTTATTCACAAATACTTCAACATAAGGATGATCTGAATATCGAAGCTTAGGACCGAAGCTTTTGAGTGCTTCGCTACCAATCTTCCTGCCCATCTCCTCAAATTTCTCGACGCCAACTGAGGGCTTGATCTTGACGAAAATGTCAATGTCAGCGTGATGTGGAAGCCAAGTGCCCTTGGCAAAAGAACCTCCAAACACTACATCAACGACGTCATCCAACCGTGCAACATAGCTATCTACGAGCGACTTTGACTCTTTTGCTACTTTAGCGATCCTGCGCTCTTCGCTTTGAGTGGGTTCACAAAGAGGAAGCACTTTTGAGATTAAGGTGCTAGGATCTGGCATGCTGTGATTCATTTCTTAGCTTCTACGGTATAAACACTCAAGTATATGGGGCCTGATGGAGTGAGCTCACTTTTCTTGAGATGTATTTTATCTATTCTGTCAGATCCAAATGTTCTCCCCTGATATTTTGAAGAAATTTCCGTCGCCCTGAGCGGTCTCCCCTTGGCCCGAAGGAATGTCATATGGGCTGAAAAAGGCTTGTCCGCCTTAAAGCCAAGCTCGGACATCTTTGCTATAACATCATTTGCTAGGGCAGTTAATTTTTGAACGCCCTCTTGGTCGACACCTACCCAGATTACCCTGGCATGAGCCGGGTTGGGAAAGGCGCCAATTCCAGTGTAAGTAATTGTAAATGATTCAAATTGAAATCCTGTCAAGTGTTCTTTAATTCTATCAACGTCATGATCACTTACTTCCCCAAGAAAAATCAGTGTGAAATGGAAATTGTGAGGCTCTACAGGCTTGACATCCCTAGGATCCCAACCTGTCGAAGGCAGTATTTCCTTTTGCAGTTTAGCTATTGCGATGCTTGAAACTTCCACTGCAACAAAAGTACGCATCGCCAATCTTGCCAAGCACTTGTATTTACATGTCGTGCTCTTGCTTTTGATGCTCGCCCAGCTTGTCTAAACTATCAAATGACTTGCTGCAGATGTCACATACAAGCGGGTTGAGGTTGGGATCGTCATAGTCTAAGCCCGGTTCTCCTTGATCCATGTTCGATATGTCACAATATTAAATATAGTGGTTATTATTAATATTATTATTATTATTATCCATCTTTGCATCCATACAAAGGGTTTTTGATATTGACAGTTTTTCTAATTGCATTGCGTTGCATCTTCCAATCCTGTGTGGCTTCATCAAGGCGGCGTCGCTTTGCCTCTTATCGTAAGGTCGCCACGGTACAATTTGAAGGGTAATATTTTTGCCTCGAAAATGTCATTCTCTTACATTTATGATATAATACCCCGCAATTATGATATATCCAAGTATTAAGGGCTGGCTGACTGGCTTAACTAGATAGATGCTTTATGTTAAATACACCAAAAGCGACAAAATAGCGGTAGTTGGCTGGAGCAGACAGCTTTGCAGTAGAGCATAAGAAGGCGCAACAGGCAATCGAGTGGATAAATGCGTACGCAAAAAAGAACGATCACAAGTTGGAAGCCAATCTGGCGGGCTATTCAATGCAGACTATCAAGTTCGGCAGTTTTGAATTGATAATATGGAGTGGTGACTGGTCTGATGCGCGCAATATTATTCAGAAAGCAAGCAAACACCTGCGCGCCAAAGTGATCGAATCAGGCTACCATGAAAAGCGAGATCTGCTGTCAGCGATGCTTGGAGGGTCGTCTGAATATGGTAAGGTCTACTCTAATGGCAAACTTGTTGGCCAAATAGAGATGAACAAAAAAGCCGGTAGGTGGGTAGCCAAGGCCGAAAGTTATGTCTGATCATTTCTTACTCTTGAAGTACATCTGTTTCATTTCTTCTATCCAGGCATTCTTTTTATCGTATATCTGCTTCTGCTTCCTTGGTTTGCACACGGACATAACGTATGAGCTGAGCAACGGGAAGTATACCGATGAATCGCCGTAGACAATGATGTTGTCTTTGTGAGACGTCTTGATCTTGCCCCAGCTTTTGCCCTCCTGTAATGTGGCACCGGAGAGGCCGCCTGTGTCTGGTCGGGCATCGGTCATCTGGATGAGATAGTCTTGGCCACCTTCCTTTATCTTCAATATCTGATAAAGCGCTGGGCCAGTTTGTTGGAAAAAGTTCTTTGGGACTCCGCCACCAAGCTCCAAACCCCCAGAGCGCTTGCTCTTCCACAGTATTGCGGCAGACTCTGCTACGTCAAGTATCACGTTCGGGAGAATGCCCTTATCTTCAAATAAGAGCGGAAGCATATTGAGTCCTATTGAAGAGTCGCCTATCGCAGGCATGTAGACGGGCACCCTGTGCTCATATGCCTTGACAAGAAACGACTTTTCAGGATATTTGCCATTTTCTTTGGCCGCCTTGCCAAGCGCATAGGCAATGTCAGCCGTGGACGCATTTTGAGGTATTACGTTTTTGGCTCTCTTTATCTCTCTTTGCACAACTATGTCCTGAGCCTGGAGTGTTCCCATCTCCTTTATGTAGACGTCATAAATCCTAACTATCTGCTTCGAATACAAGATGTCATCGTCAACGTCAAAATGCCCCTGCCGCACTGGCAAATCATAAGCAAAGTGCAGGTCATGATAAACGTTGGCGCCGGTAGATACTATCCAATCGATAAAACCAGCTTCTATCATGGCAGAAATAGTTCTACCAATGCCTATCGGGGTCATGGCACCTGCCAAAGTTAAACACACAGTCGAATCAGTGTCTATCATCTCTTTCAGCGTCTCAGCTGCTTCGGCTAACCTGCGTGCATTGTAACCCGTTGAGCCATAGAAATTAATCAGCTGCCGTACAGTCATGTTCGCAGAAACTATTGGAGGATCAATTTTTCTTCCTGTGAATGAATGTCTGTTGTTGTCCACACCATTCTTGTAAAATTACATCCGCTTTTAAAAATTCAGCGCTTTCTTAGCAATACACAGGCACATGTCATGCTATGAAAGTGCAAGGGGGCGTGCACATCATCTTCTATCATCCTGTCTGCGGCGCTTTGGCTGCACTTCTTCCATTTACCTGCATCGTAACAGTAGAATTCCTTTTTTGCTGATATTGAAAATCCACCACTATCCACAGCAACAAGCCTAGAAAGTGCATGTCTGTCGTAGACCCTGTGGTTAAGATTCTTGATCTTACCATACGGGACGGTGATTATAGCGCTGCCTCCCTTTTTCAATATACGTAGGATCTCTTTGACTGTCCTGAGGTCCCCATCATCGTCGCCGCCGCCACCATTGATTCCGATGCCAATATGCTCGATTGTGCTTATACAGATCACTTGACTAAACACTTCCTTGCGAAATCCAGTCATCCTTGCGTCCATACTTGCATCACAATTTGATTCTGTAATGTCGATTCTAATCACCTGCCATTTTCCTTTTCCAAGTTCACCTATCGCTTTAGCAAGTAGGGAACTCCCAGAGCCAATATCAAGTATGGCTGCTTGCTTTTTGGGCGACACAAGGTTTCTGGCAACAAATTCATATTCTACAAGCCTTTCTGATGTAATTCCTACCAACAGGTTATGAATATCTAGCCTCTTGAAAACGCTAATACTATTACTATTGTTGTTAGCTGTGCTGCTTTCTGACAGCGAATAAATAGGAACCTCTAGACCAGTTCTGTCGCTCTTACGATATTTGGCAACGCGAATTATCTTACGCTGCTGAAGAGCAGATATTGCTTTTAGTAGTTTTGACATGCTCCTATCTCCTATCTGCCTATAAAGAGAATACTGGTCAGCAGGAGATTTTGCTAAAAGCAATACTATTTTGTCCTCCAGCATCAAACAGGAAAAATCATACAGGCAGCAGATTTATTCTTTAAAAAATCAAATCAAAAAGTGTTGGTTTATTGACTTTTAGTTGGTCTCGTTGCTTAGTCTGTGATTTGCAACCATCGTTTCTTCCTCTGCTGCTGCTGCTGCAACTTCGATCTTGTTCAGACTCCTTTCAATCTCTGGCTGAAACCTAGCCTTTGCAAACCAAACAGCAAAAGCGCTAGCTCCTAGGATTGAGCTTATTGTTATTGCTTCCATCAACATGTTATGGATTATTACCTTTCAAGTTATAAATCCATACTTTATGATAATACTAAAAAATGCAAAATTTATGATATCAAATTATTATAGAGAGCATTGCAAGTAATAGAAATTTCCTTCGAACAAGAATAATTTCTTTATAATTAATATTATATTTGCAGTAGCTATAAAACCAGTAAAATGCAGGGTATATGGAACTCCTGCTACTAAATAGTCAGGATTTTTTTTGCGGCATTTACTTTGTCTAGCAACTCCTTTAGAAATACATCTGCAAATTGTTCAAAAGTATAAACGCCATGTTTTGCCTTGTATTCCTGTTTCCTCTTTCCATATTCTTCAACAAGCCAACGAAAATCAGCCTCCTTTAGTCTTATGATATTGTTCTGTGCAGCGGCCTTTGATTCAAACATATTGAGCATGAAGATACCTGCAAACTGGGTATAGCTATTCGTCTTATACTTTATGTCGTACTCTTCCTTTAGGTTTTCATAATTTTCTTCCATCCAAGACTTAATATCAGATCTAATAGTCAGCGATGTATAGAGACCGGAAAAATCAGCGTTGATGTTATGCATTTCCACAGAATAGTAGCCGCGTTTTATCTCATTCATCATTATTATAAGGGCACTTGGAAGGAACATTCCAGGATAAAACTCGTCAGTATCCTTTTGCAACTTGGCCAAAATAGCTGGTTTTAGGCCGATGGTCGCATACCCTTGACTTGGCAAACAAAAAAAGAAGGTGTTATTTGGTTAATTAATTTTTCAGCGATACTACTATGGAAGTTTATCCCCTATTGGGGGGACGTACCCCTTCAGGTCCTCGCCCCTGATAATATCTTCCTCAGGTGGGATATAGTCCAGAACGCCATGCCTCTGTTCTCCCGGATACTTCTTTTGTGTAGCTAGTGCAACTATGACAAAGAGTGCAAAGGCTATGGGTGGCGGGATCATGGTATCAAGACCTGCTAAATCTGCTGGTATAACGAAGAACATTAGAAGTCTTAGTGCGGAACCGACTATGAGTGACGTGATGGCAGCAGGCATGTTAGCTTTGCGCCAGAAAAGGCCTAGCGTCAGTGGAGCCCAAGCCCCGGCAAACACGATATCAAACGCCAAGACAAGGTAGATACCTGGTTGTGGGATAAGATATCCTAGGATAAATGCAGCGGCCATCATGGGTATAGTAAAGGCACGAGTGGTATTAAGCAGCTTTCTGTCCTCCATGCCCGGCCTTTTCAATATCCTTCTTAAGATATCTCTCTGTATGATGTTCCTTGAAATAACGCTGGAAATGGCTAGTAGTCCGCCATTTGCAGTAGACATGGAGGCTCCAAGAACTCCCATAAGCAGGGCCACTCCTATCGGAAATGGCATGTGGTTGATTGCCAGCGTGGGGTAAGCGGTGAACGGATCTGCTAAGTTTGGCAGAAAGAACAATGCGACTATTCCTAACATGCTTGTAGGAATAACTGTAAATAAAGTAAGTCCACCACCCCAAAATGCTCCTCTTGACGCAGTCTTGGGATCCTTAGCTGCAAATACTCTTTCCATAAAGTCAAGTGCAACAATGTCTCCAAGTCCAAGTGCTAGAATGGCGGCCCAGTTCACCAGTGCACCATTACCCATGTCTGTTAGGCCAGAAAGATCAAGGTAGCCAGGCGGAGCGTTGCCTAGAATGGTGCTAAAATCGACTCCAGCAGCTCCGGCTGCAAAAAAGATAAATGCAGCCCAAAATGCTCCTACGGCAAGATATATCTGGAAAATGTCGGTGTAGGCTGAGGAGAACAGGCCCCCTGCAAAAGTATACACTAGTACAATTAGGGAGGCAATAAGCATCGCCCAGAAAAAGTCAATTTGCAAGACCGTGGAAAGGATGAATCCCGAGGCTGCAAAGTTTCCTGCAACAAGTACAATGAAGCTTATTGTCATTAGAATGGACGACATCCCATCAGCGCCGTTTCCAAAGCGTCGGTAGTAAAAGTCCGGTAGTGTAAGCATTGCCATTTTATTGAGCCGTTTTCCATAAAACGCTCCTGTAAGTAACAAGCATACGCCAAGGCCAATTGGGATGGCCGCCCCTGCCCAAAATCCAAATTGATAAACAAGAGAAACGTTCCCAAGTGATGAGTTACCATCGATCGATTGTGCTGCAAGCATTGTTCCAACAAAAAACAAAGGCAGGCTTTTGCCAGCAATCATGTATCGTCTACTACTCTTTTTGACAAGTTTCGCCGTCAGCGTTCCAACGATGACTGAAAGGGCTAAAAAGGCTATGATGCCTATTCCGTATGCGTTGATTTCAGCCATTTATTTTAATTATAGATAGTAAATATATAAGAGTTGCCAAAGGTTCGACGGTCGAACTTAAGGCTTGCATACCCCAGACATCTGGAGAACATGGAAGCAATAACTAATATCTTCTTTGCTAATATTAGGAACCTGTTTCCTGCCCTCGTGCTTTAAGTCTTGAATAAAATCATAAATCTCATCAACCGAGATGGATGCATCTTCATATCCTATTTCTTTACTCACTGCATTGTACATCGATATATAATAACTAAGAAAGGCAGTTTTGAGTACTGCTGTTTGTTCAATTCTTGATATCTCCCCTGCATTATTCCTCATAGATGTTCAAAAGCTATTTGAAAATGATATAAGGTTTAGGGTAGAAAATGTAAACTACGGATTTCAAGAGTAAAAACAATGCGTAGTTTACTTTAGACATTATCGAAAAAGACAAATTTTAAGTTCTATAGTAGCAATCAATATATTTTGTAATACACATACAAAGCGTGTGTGCATGGCAGGTAGAAGGCAGAAAGAACAACACATCAAGAACTTCGCCTCCGTTACGAGGGATCATGCAATAGACCGCGCTACAGACAATTTTGTGTATATATATTCTCTTGGATGGCAATTTCTGGTGAACCTGTACAAAGAGACTCTGTATAATTTTCCTATATACTCATGAAAAATATTCCCTATTCTAGCAGCTATAGCAGGCCTTGATACTGGGTCTTGCTCATTAACTTAATTTGTCATAACATCTTCGCAAGGTATCTACATTAATCGATAAGTGGATTGTATAAAGTTGCACAATAACGCTGGAAGAAAATAGAGGATCCAGTAGCATAATAATACATACCCGTGACCTCGAACGCAATATGGTATGGGCAATGCTTCTGCTTGATCAACTATCATTACTTATGCACTCCTCATGTCTGAGGACTTGATCAATTTGACTATTGTAAGCTATAGCCTAAATTGGGGCCGCGAAGTGCCATGTTTTTATATATCATAAAGGAATATTTACTAATGGCTGATGTCACAAAGGCATTGTTATCTTCTTCTGCGTCTATCAGAAAGATACTGGTTCCAGTTGATGGTTCTAGCGCATCAGTGAAAGCACTACAATATGCTACTCATCTGGCAGGGTTAGAAGCTAGTGATGCTGAGCTCATAGTGGTGCATGTATTGGAAGATGTCAAGCAAGGTGGCGCAATAGGATTGCAGGCCAAATACGGAAATGTACGGCTTGTCGAAGGCTTCAAAAGAGCAAGAAGGGAAGCTGCCTTGGAGTGGCTAGAGCAAGTTGAAGTAGCTGCAAAGAAGAAGGGGATATCATTAAAGACTGAGGTTTTGGATGGAGATTCAAAAGTCAAAGTTATAATAGACTATGCAAAGAAAAAAAGTGTTGACTTGATAGTCATAGGCTCAACAGGTCTTACAGGGTTTAAACGGCTTTTGCTTGGTAGCATAGCTAATGCAGTAGTTAGTAATGCACCTTGTCCTGTTATGGTGGTGCGCTGACAAAAGTTGCAATATGAATAATATAGATCCTCAATTTTAGATATATAGCGAGCAATTTATTTTTGCTTTATAACATTGTTAGTCATTCTAGGAAATGGATGAGTTATCAAGGATCTATCGATATAGCTGTTATATCTTTTGTTTCGTGCATGCTGGCTATACACTCATAAACGACTCTTTATGCAATCTATCACTATATAACAACATAGCAAGTACATAAAACCTAAGGTCAAAATAAGAAGACGATTATATTTATCAATGTTGGAAAAAGGGTGTTACATGGCGTAAATAGAATGATTAGTTGTTAAGTATAACATAATCTCTTCCATATACAAAGCCAATAAGCATTATCGATCCCTTTTGAAATACAATCGCCATCTGCGTTTGAATGTCACCACCTGAGAAAGAAATTTTTCCTTCCCTATGTGCGAAAAGGATTTCATCAGGGTGAATAAAGAGAGGCATATTTGCTCTTTTGAGCTTTTTCTGCTCACGCATATAGTTTAGCATCTTTATTACCAATTCTAGATCATGCTTGGTATCAGGAAGCACAACGTTTTCCTGGTATGTAATTACGCCGTCCCTGTTGTTATCCTTATTGCCGCTAAAATCATATTGCTGAGTTGAGCTGATATTTACTATTCTTGCAATTCTGAAAACGACTGGTGATTTATTCCAATTAGGGTTAAATCCAGAGATTGAATTCAGCAATTCCTCTATTGTGATTTTGAATGCGGAAAGGTCATACGGGCTGCCTGATTTTTGCTTCGTGATTATTCTCTCAACCTCATTTTTGACAGAATCGAGATCCCTTAGATATTTGCGGAAAAATAGCAATCCTTTCACCTATGCCACTCTGAATGCGACACTGCATGAATGTCGCATTCCTGATATATCATCTTTTTTCGTACTGTTCTCTATTGTCTCGCTAAACATATAGCACCGACCTTGTCCTAAATCTCCTAATCCGGCTCTCTGAAGAGAAAGGCATCCACAATTGCACGAATTGTCACTTTGTTTCCTATTATACTTTCGCTTCGTGTATTGATCTACCGGACATTATTCTTTACTACACTTTTAGGCAAGCCTAGGTGTCATTACTGCACGTGCGAGAGCAATAGAAGATTACTCCGGTTGCTATATCATAATCCTCTAAAGCAAATGTATGCTTGACATTTTCCGTAACAATATAACTTAGATCTAGTCGTGTGAAATACAAGTCATCTGTTCGACTGTCGAACAAGAATCCAGAAACATGAGCTTGGAGATAATTATAAATACGAATATTACCAATTTGAACCAAATGAAGATTAAGAATATTCCAGTGAATATGATTGATGTTGCAAATGAAAATGTGCGGAAGGACGATTCTTTTGGTAAAGATGATAAGGACAAACTGATAAAGGATCACCTTTCGAAATTTGATCTTCTTCAGCCTGTAGTAGTGCGATTTGACAATGAAAGCCAAAGATACAAGCTGTTAATTGGACGGAGGCGCTATTTTGCGTTGAGTGCAAAGGGAGAGAGGAACATCCCTGCAGTGATTACTCAATTAGAGGGAGCCGAAGCAGAAGCTGCTTCACTTTTTGAGAATCTTATACGCAAAGATTTGCCCCCACTTGAAAAAGCTCGAATGGTAAAGAAACTAGTTGATTTCACAAGAGGTGGCATTACAGCAGTATCCGCAAAGTATGGTCTCCCAAAGAGTACTGTCAGCGAATGGCTAAGTATTCTTACACTTCCTTCCTTGCTACAGAAAAAAATAGGGAAAGGGGAGATCACCTCTTATGAAGCAATTCAAATTGCGAGGAAGCCAAGGCGTGTACAGGAAAAACTGATTACTGCTGCGACTGCAGGAAGGCTTCAGGAGGAGATGTCAAGAGCAGGAGTAAAGAGAGGGGCACCAAGAGGCCTACTAACGATCAGGTTAGTATTCGATCCAAGAAAGAAACCAGATAGGCAATTATGGGATAGAATTAGGGAAAAGGCAGATGAAAATGGTCTTGACGTAACAGATTATGTCAGAAGTATTCTTCTGAAGCACATGCAACAAAAGCTCAGCTAGAATGTTCGACAGCCGAACTATAAATTCGGCAATTCATTAAAGGTTGCCGATCTACCAATACTGCACACATTCTAAAGTCTATAGAGTCCGCTTATAACAGTAATAAAAAAGCGTAATTTACCAGAATTAGTCCTAAGCTAAAAGATCGTGCACAAACTAGCCGCTTGGAATAGAAATGAGACAACGTAAACTACTTAGCAATATTTAAGAAATACTTACTATTTTCTATTCTCAGCGAAAAGTAATGGGAATGGAATTCTATGGTGACTCGTATAAGGGCAATGACGAACCCATTTTTGTGGGGATCCCCACGTTTCTGAAGTTGCCTTGGCTCAGAAGCCATGAAGAACTAAAAAAAGTGAAGCCGAATGTAGCCATCGTTGGGGAGCCATTCGACTTTGGAACAACAATCCGCCCAGGTGCCAGATATGGTCCAAGGGCTATACGCGCTGCTTCGACAGTGCCATCACCACCATATGAGCACTTCAATATTGAGACTGGGGTAGATCCATTTGGAGTTTTCAAAACAGTAGACTATGGTGATGTAGTAGTATCGCCCGGAGATGTTGTCGAGTCACACAGGAGAATGAGTGAAAAGGTAAAGGAAGTACTAGATATTGATGGAATTCCGGTAATGCTTGGTGGCGACCACTCCATCACATTTCCAAATGTCCGTGCATTTGCCAAGAAATACAAGAATATAGGAATGATCCACATCGATTGTCATGCTGATTGTGCTCCACAAGGACTCTGCGGCTTCAAGTATGACCATGGAGCCCACATCAGAAGAATCATGGAGTTGGGTTGCCTTAAAGGCAAGAATTACACTCTGATAGGCCCGAGAGGTTACTGGCCTGGGCCGGATCTGTACAAATGGATGGCAGATCAAGACTTTCAATGGTTCACTATGCTGGATGTAGAAGAGCTGGGAATCGACCAGATCGCAAAGGAAGCTGCAGATAGAGCTAACGACAACGTAGATGCAGTTTACATAAGCTGGGACATTGATACCTTTGATCCAGCCTATGCTCCTGGAACAGGAGAACCAGAACCAAACGGGCTGACCTCAAGAGAAGGTATGAGACTGATGAGGCTACTTTCAACTTCGTTTGATCCAGACAGGTTTGCGTTTGACCTTGTAGAAGTATCGCCAAGCTACGATGTAAGTGACGTAAACTCATACAATGGAGGAATTACATCAGGTCTAGCCAATAGGCTGATTGTCGAGCTACTGGCAGGATTGTCGCTGACAAAGAAAGGTAAGACTGAAGGCAAGCCCGTAAGACCCAAGTATTACCGGGGTAAAGGACACACATATGACTTTGGCAAGGCTGCAAAGAGAAAGATACCAAAGAGACTACCACTAAATTATGGTCCAAAGGCAAAGGTGTCCGCAAGATAAATGATAAATATCAAAGTAACAGTAAAAGGAGAACCAGACACCACTCCTTTTACGTGCACTTTTTTGTACGTCAACAAGTCTGATGAGCAAGTTTTTCACAATTCAGTGGAAATGATCCAGGAAAAGCTTGACAAGAACCTGAGAATTAATATTAATGAGTCCCTCATACTCTATTGCGCATATGCAATTAGCGAATTGCGCGCTGGTAAACCTGTAACCGTGATTGAGAAAAATGTGCACAAAATTTTGTCCCCTGATAAGGTTATGATCGGGGTTCCTGAGAGTCTGAGAGAAATTACTTTTGAAGCAAAAATAGACAAATTACCAAAAAGGCGGATAACCCTCAATGAGCCAATTACTACAAGCAATTACATACTGGCTGCAAAAAATTGTTAGCGGTGAAGAAATAGGAGTGAGTGGAGTGTGCTGTTGGAAATATTGGTTTGTTGCTGTAGTAGCCTACTCTTCAATTTTACATGTGATCAGGGAAAAGCATCAATACTTCAGCTCCATTCCGGCTACTTCTCCTTGGCCTTGTCATTAGATCGCCGGCGACTTAATGCCCGTTGGTCCCTTAGAGGACCGGTTCCAAGTAATGCTTACAGTTAATTACATGAGCATTTTAGTACAGATACAGCATAGGTCAAATAGTTCACCATGCTCGAAACCACGACCATATATAGGAAATCGCCATCACAGAAAGAAATCCCCCCCTAGTAGGAGTGATGTATATTATAGATGGTAGCGGCGTATTAACACTCACACTTTACCAAACTTCAATTCTGTTCTCAGAATACTGCCATATATACAATATAATGTTAGAGCCATAGCGATTGCAAGCATGGTGAGGGTTAGCATTGCTATCAGATTGTCATTTTACTAAGGCAAACTCTCAAATTCGTTTTAGCCAAAATACATGGCAGTAGTTACCGGTGGGATATTAACACCAGAGTAATGTGTGGACTCGATGTACCGTAATAGCTCTTCTCTAATTACTAATAGTAGTGATGCATTGGGCGCTGCTGCTTCCCAAGCCTGTCAAAGTAGTCGTGTTCATGCCTCTTGTCTCCATCTGCATGTGAATGTTTTGTGCCATCGGCATGGGTGTGAGTGTACATTGTGGGTTTGGCCATAAGCACATCATCGACTCGGATGAGCATGTTTGTCACTTCTACTGCTGTTTTGATAATTTGCTCCTTGACTACAGAAGGTTCAATTACATACGGAAACATCACCTTTACCGTCCTCTCTATGGCATCTACGCCATGAATGCTTGCATTGCCATTAGACAGGGAGGAATGTTTCGAGCGGAGCTCTGCAAGAGTATCAATGACATTCATGCCTGCATTTCTTGCTAAAGTAAGAGGTATTTCTTCAAGTGCTTCTGCAAACTTCTGAATAACTATTTGCTCTCTGCCGGCTTTTTGTGATGCATTTTCTTTTACTCTTTTTGCAATTGCCATCTCAGTAGAGCCGCCACCCGAAACGATTGAAGGTTTTGTTATGAAGTCTTTCAGCACGTTAATCGCATCAAGTACAGATCTATGATATTCAGCTAGAGCTTCCTTTGAATTGGCCCTTAGCAAAAGCGTTACAGCCTTAGGATTCTTGCATCCTTCGATAAAGACCATTCTGTCGTCTCCTACAAATTTCTCATAGACACACTCTGCATAACCAAGTTTGATGTCAATGTCTCCATGATGATACTGAACATTCCTATCATGAGGGTCCTGAGCATTCTCGTGCTTAAGCTTGTCATAGTGATAATGACTATTATCATGGTGATCGTGGCTGTTTTCATGACTCTGGCAATCATCACCATGAGAAAGTTTTTCAGATATTGAAGCACCCGTAGCTTTTGCAAGCCACAGCAGATCATTTTCTTTTACTCTTCGGACCGAAATTATGCCTGCTTGTGTCAGCATATGCTGCGCAAGGGTGTTGATTCCTTTCCTTGAAATTAGGACATTGGCTCCTGAATCGATTATATGTTCTATTTTAGATTTTATCATGAGAATTTCCTGGTCTTTGTATGACCCGATGTGATCAGGTGAATTTATTTGAATCTCTGCTTCAACTCTTGTTCTTTTACCTTCAAGCTCATCATCAATAAGCATAATTTTCGCGTTATTTATCATCTTTCGCATCGCCGTGCTGTCGATTGTTTTGTCTATGATTATGCCTCTGACGAGTTGTGTGTCTAAAACATTGCCAGGTTTTTCCTCAATCTTGATATCATCTGGTTCGATAGTGTTGTTGGAAAAGTTAGCAATAGTACATACTGCGTCTACTACAAGCTTCGCTATGTGGTCACCAGAAGAATAGGATAGCACCTTGGATTGAAGGCAGGTTATAGCAAGCTTCAGCATGATATCCTTGTCTGTGTTATCGCAAGTTTGAGAAAGGTCATGCAATGCTTCAAGGGCAATTTCAAGGCTGTTTGCATAACCCTCGACAATTGTAGCTGGAGAGATTCCCATATCCAATAATTCTTCTGTCTTTTTTGTAAGTGCTCCAGCCAGTATTACGACAGAAGTAGTCCCATCACCAACTTCATTGTCGACTGCGTTTGATGCCTCTATGAGAACCTTGGCCGCAGGATGGTCAACGTCAATTTTGCGCAATATTGTTGCACCATCTTTCGTTATTGTATGTTCTCCTAAAATATCCGTAAACATCTTTTCAAGACCTCTCGGCCCAAGGCAGTTACTGACAATTTCTGCAATCAGCTTTGCAGCAAGCAAATTATATCTCCTAGCTTCGCTGCCCTTAGTTCTTCTTACACCTTCCCCCAAGAGTTGTTGAGTGTCCATATATAGTATGTCACGCTACACGCATTAAGTGCATTATAGAAGTAAGTTTGGGTCTATTTATGCAATGCATCACAATCAGTATACTACGGAATCTTATTGCAACAATCGAGAATGGAGTGAGGTAGTTTACAAATTTTGATGCGCAAACATTCTCATATCAAGCCTATGCCAAGCTTTATATAATTAGTAATTACCAAAAGCAACATGAACGCTGTGACAACAATGGCCGAAATAGAGAATTCAGCCAAGAGAGCTGTAGAAGCCTTGTACGGAACAGATATTACGGATTTTAAAGTCAGAGTTGTATTTGCATTCCCACATGAGCACAAAAGAGATTCTTGGGATGTTCAGGTGACGTTCCTTTCAAGTGGTCTACATTACACAGTCGATCTAATAATTCAAGAGAAGGACGGCCAAATAACCAATACAAGGCTCATCGATACTATGGTGCCTCTTGTTTAATTTTTCTTCTTCCTCTTCCCAGCTAAATTAAAAAGGATGTATGCAACTTGTCAATTCCTTGAATAAGGAGAGACGTAATAAAGATGAAGATATTGCGGATCTGCCTTGGTTGACAGATAGAGATCTTGTGCAAATTCGAGAGGAACTTATGTTTCTTAGACAGGGATCTGATGGATCAAAACCACTATGGTTTAGAACTGATGTGCTAGCCAGATACAAGAATCATGGATACTGTGAGGTCGATATGGCAAATCCATTCAGTTGGGTTCTAATCTTTTTAGACTATGACAAAAAGCACGTGACGACATCTACATTATTTGAAATTCACAATGGCAATATAATTATGATAAGATCATAAGATTTCCTTGGAGTGCCGCCAAAGGAAAGAAATCATTGGCAAAAGTATCAGATAATAGATAATTTACATTTATTTAAGTAGACGGTTAGCCAACCTATTTTAGAGCATAAGATTTGTCCAATGCATGGTCTATAACGATGCTAGTTACTCGACAGTACTACTGATAATCCAGGCAAGAAAGACTCATTAGTATAGATGCTCTGAAAAAGCCTGCATGGCAGATACCGGAAAGAAAGCGAATAGGGACCTTTTGAGCAGTGAAGTAAGGGATTACGACATAAAGCAATATGATATTCAATCAATCCTTTGCGAAATGGAAAATTCTGGCGGCTTTGAATCGAGGAATCTTGCCTATGGCATTGACATCCTCCGGAGTATGATAAGTGAGCAGAACTGTACCAAGTTCCTTTCATTCGTTGGCTCACTAATGTCAACAGGTGTAAGAGGCATCATACGCGATATGCTGAAGAATAACATGTTTAATGTAGTCATTACTACGTGTGGTGCAATAGACCACGATATCGCAAGAACATATGATAGGTATTACGCTGGTGACTTTCGCATGGATGACGGCATGCTTCTCGAAAAGAATATCCACAGACTCGGCAATGTACTTGTACCCATGGAGAACTATGGTCCGCTCATCGAAGAAAAAGTGCAAAAGTGCCTAAACGATATGTACAAAGAGGGCAGGCGTGATGTCGCAACCTATGAGATAACAAGCTACATAGGGAGCACCCTTGACGAATCGTCGTTCCTTTATTGGGCACACAAAAACAAAATTCCCGTTATTGTTCCTGGCATAGTAGACGGTGCAGTCGGAAGCCAAGTTTGGTTGTTTTACCAGCAACACAAAGACCTCAAAATAGACATATTGAAGGATCAAAGCAAGCTATCCGCTCTTGTCTTTGAGGCCAAAAAGTCGGGTGCATTCATGATTGGAGGAGGGATTTCCAAACATCATACATTATGGTGGAACCAGTTCAGAGGCGGACTTGACTATGCTGTTTATATAACGACTGCCCCTGAATGGGATGGCAGCCTAAGCGGCGCGCTGGTTGCAGAGGCGATATCGTGGGGAAAGGTGACCACTAAAGCCTCTCAGGTCACAATACACGGCGAGGCTAGTACACTGCTGCCATTCATTTATGCAGCATTGCGTGCAGCTACAAAGGACAAGCAGGAATAAAATAAATCGAGTTTCTAGTAGGTGATGATGATGATGATGATATAACCTCTAGCAAAAGCCATCGCTAGGTTCTATGTAGTTTTATGCTCTTATGTCTGTCCTGTCTGCTCGTATCCTGTTTGGCCCTGTCTGAAGGAGGGTAGCACACCCTTCCAGACTGTTTTATGTAGTTAGCGTCTTGTTCGATATCAAATTTTTTTTAACTAAAGTGTTTATCAATACTTCTAGAATGATCGCAGCATTATAACCACACTATCAATGCCCGCCTGTAATATAATAATTCATGTCATCATATTTTACAGGTTAACCAAGCCTCCGATGCTCAGAACTTGTACTATTGGATCCCAGACCATCCTCGATGTTTTCGCCTGTATATTCCACTTTTCTGTAATTGTCCACATTTGGCGTTTATGCTCCTTTGCCATCCCATATCTTGCAAAAGTCGAAAAGGGAAACTACGCCAAGTAGCAAATGTGCGTGTATCTATGCAAAAGCGTGAAACAATAACTTCTAGAGTATAATACTCAAATTCCTTTTTGCTCATATACTCTAAAAACCTCAACGCATATTAGCTTAATTTTTTAAAAAGCATAGATAATTATATATATCTTCTTTGTTTTATTGAATATCTATTAACAAGCATTGATGTACCCAGGCAAATGCGGAGTATCTTTTCTTACAGATGCAACAAGCGAGGAGGTTAAGAAAGTATCCTCGTGGATCGAATATGCAAACAAGATAATCAATGATTATTTTGGAATAGTGACATCTTTTGATGTTCTAATATGCCGCGGCAGATGGGAGATGGAAGTGCAAGTCATATCTCGAAAAAGTCAATCTACGTTCTCAATGTATAACGATACAAAATTTGTGGGTATTACCGACTATCATCTAGGGGAAATTGTAATAAGATGCGATATTGCAAGATTTGGCCATTACTTACATGAATTGATACATGGAATAATAAGTAACAATCATCCCCATCAGCTTAGAGAAGGACTTGCGTGGTACTTTACTTTGAAACTTACTGAGAGATACAGGTATGTGAGACCGTCATACCCGTCTTGGGTAGATGTGCTATATGTATATCCAGTCAACAGACTCGCTGAAATTGTGGGAGATGAGTTCCTCAAAGATTTGGCAGTCGGAAAAGCCTCCATACAATACGATCTTCTCCCAAGGGATGTTCAAGATCTTTTTCTGGCTGAAGAAGTCTTTTACTCAAAGAAAAGGTAACATAGATAGAGTGGAAATGATAGTTTGTATTTTCCACACTAGAGTCCTCATTGATATATCTGTGAGATCCTTGGGAAGAAAAGAAGAAGAGAAGAGAATATTGTCCTCAGCATATCGCCGCTAGAAAGGGGGGAGACTGTAGACATCGTCGTTGCTTATTTCAATCACAAAGGCCAAAAGGACAATCAAGTGATAAACGCAGTAATATGTGTGTGTGTGTGCATTTGGAAGACTGGTACTACGGTACAGGAACAAAAAGAGCACGCATAAAAAATGACCTTTAGCTATAATGACAAGTTTTTCAAAATTCATGTGGTGTTGAAGAGGCAAAAATACTAGAAGATAATGGTGATGATGAGGAGGAGGAGGATGATGATAGCCTCCGTCGAGAAACTTCCGGTATGAGTCTCCCTTCTAAGCTTTTTTACGAAAATATATCATAATTTTCTATGATTATGTCATGACAGACAAGGATAAGTACTGCTGATAGGATGTAAACGCAATGGAATTTGTCGATTCAAGCGTAGTTGAACAAATAGAGATGAAAATGATTCGTCCATCTCAATTCTCTATACGAGATAAATTTCAGAGATCTCATTTAGATTGTGAGACATTGGTCAATAGCATAAGAGAGCATGGCTTATTGCAGCCCATTCTAATAAGGCCTCTTGAACATGGATTTGAAATTGTTGCAGGCCACAGGAGGTTTCAGGCATGCAGGACTCTTAGATGGAGGTTCATTCCTTCCAAGATAAGAGAATTATCTGACAAGCAAGCATATGAAATTCAGCTTACTGAGAATATTCAAAGAAAGTCAATGGATCCTATAGAAGAGGCCGAGGCCTTTAGGAGATATATTATTGACTTTGGCTGGGGTGGAGTAAGCGAACTTGCCAGAAGAATCGGCAAAAGCGAAGAATATGTCTCGCACCATATGCAGCTGCTCAAATTGCCAGATGAAATTAAGCACAAGATAATGAACAACTCGCTTAACGTAAGCCAAGCTATAGAAATAGTGCAAATACCTCACGACAAGCAGCAAAGGATAGTTAGTGAAGTCGTTAATAACAATTTAACTGTAAGACAGATCCGGGAATTGAAAATGGCACTAAATGAAGATGAAACATTTAACAAAATAATTGCTTCTGTAAATGATGAATCAAGATCTTCGGCCATAGCAAAGAAAGCATCACTTACTCTCAAAATTACACTGGCAAGAGTTGATAACTTGATAAATGAAGTTCACACAACTGTAGAGCCGGATCAGAGAGCAGAAATAATCAACTTCCTAATGGGGATAAGGTTGAAGATTCACTCGCTCATTGATGAGAGTATACGCTTCAAAAACAAAAAACCTGGCTCATAGTCCGCCAGCCAGCCAGCTTACCTTGAGGGGAACGGGGAAATCCACTCATCTAGGAATTTTTTGTAATCTTTATGAGTGTATACAAGAGAATGGGTTGAGAGATCTTTGGTTGGTATAAAATCATATACTTCATATGATTGTATGATGTCTCCAAATAGGTTTCTATAAA
>DASUUX010000038.1:0-6480 GCA_036373855.1 Nitrososphaera sp. | reverse complement strand
GTTATTATGGAAGATGCTGGAACCACAGGAACAAATGCTACATTCGTCGTCGGCGCACTAGAAACACAAAATTACGTACTGTGAACGAACGAAGTAGCCACTTTTTGTATTCAATAACAGATAGGATTTAAGTTTTTCATTCTCCGTAAGCGGTAGTAGCCTCCTAACTAAACCTGTTCTGCCTAATCTCATTCACAAGCTCATCGCTCAACATCTTGAGGTGATTTTGTTCGTGAATAATAGAAAACTAAGAAGTTGTGATACCGACAATAATGAACGACATAGAGAAAGGAAACTTTTGCTATGACATCAACAACCATACTGCCGCGCTTGAACGCACCTAGCCATCAGAAAATACTGGCTTTCTTACTAAATGAAGGGAGCCAGCGAGACAGGAGGGCTAGAAGCGCAGAAAAATAATATAATTGCTGCCTCCTACAGCTACTGCTCCCTCATTTCAGGTGCAAGAATAGCCCTATGCTGACATCGTTATTGGTAACAATCCTGTG
The DNA here is from genome assembly GCA_036373855.1 of Nitrososphaera sp. Taxonomy (GTDB): domain Archaea; phylum Thermoproteota; class Nitrososphaeria; order Nitrososphaerales; family Nitrososphaeraceae; genus Nitrososphaera. Next base: position 5,971 of record DASUUX010000038.1, on the reverse strand, counting down.
TTTCTAGGTATTTTTCAATTAATGCTGAATACTAGAATCTGTGTTGGCCTGTCACACTGGTAATAATCCAACTTGATAGCCAAATCAGATGCATTGATACTGCACTTAGAATCAAAGAACGCATGATAATTGGCAGTACCTTAAAAAAGGGCAAGATATACCCAGAGTTCCAATGTTGGAAGGCACCAGGCCATTGTTCCGGGCCGGCTCCGTTGAGTTTCAGACTAGACACCTGTTGGTGATCGCTGTTCTAGCTCTAGCTTTTAGTTCTGCCCTCATTATGAGGTTTTACCCCATAAAGTATGGCTACTATCTTAATGAGTTTGATCCTTATTTCGACTATCGCGCGACCAAGTTCATTGTGGACAATGGCTTGGATGCGTACTGGCAATGGCATGATACAATGTCCTGGTATCCTGAAGGCAGGGATGTCCCTGGAACATCACAAGCGGTACTACACATAACAGCAGCATACCTGTACCAAGCCTTTGGAAGAGGCATGTCGCTCATTGACTTTACCATTGCATTTCCTGCAATTATGGGCGCGCTGACAGTCATTGCGGTATTTGCTCTTGTAAGGGTGATTGGAGGAACATCCGCAGGGATGTTCTCTGCGCTGTTTATGGCATTTAGCCCCGCCATCATTCAGAGAGGCAACCTTGGATGGTTCAAGTCCGAGCCATTAGGTCTCTTCTTTGGGATACTGGCTATGTACTTATTCATATCTGCAATCAAACACAAGGAGATCAAGTATGCTATCGCAAAGGCAATAGCAGGTGGATTGATACTTGGTCTTGCCAACGGCGCTTGGGGAGGCATTCAATACTTTAGCATCCCAATATCGCTCTTCTTTATTGCACTTCCCTTCTTTAGAAGGGATTTAACCATACCCATGTACGTCGCAATCGCATTTACAGTATTTACGCTGATAACCGCAGCAGCGTTTCCACGACCTGGACTATCATTTGTACTAGGCCTACCTGGCCTAGCAATGATGGCCGGTACTGCCTTTTTGGTAATTGCCTTCTTTGTAAAGAAGATCAGCAGACCGATAGTGCAGACAAGAAACGTGTCCCTTGTACTTATCGCATTTGTTGCAGTAGGTATTGCGTTTATTGCGGCTGGGCCCTACGTGTCTCCTAGCTTCAGATATCTAAATGCCATCAACCCGTTTATAGGTTCAATAGATCCGCTTGTGGAATCAGTTGCAGAGCACTTTACACCTACCGTTGCTGACTACTTTATTGACTTTTCCGTGCTCTTGATGTTTGCAGGAGTTGGTGGATGGCTTGCATTCCGCCGCAGGAACGATACCGCGATATTTGCGCTATTGATCGGCATCACGGGAGTGTACGTCAGCGCTACTTTCGCTAGGCTGCTGGTATTTGCATCCATTGGCATAATCGTCCTTGCAGGACTGGGATTATATGAAGTGACGCGCAGTATCATGGCTTATAGAGAAGCGGCCGCAACCCCGGCAACAGCACCAAGACTAACGGCAGCCACAAGAGAAGAAAGGAGAAAGATGGAATTTGCGAGTAGGGCACATTCTACCTCCGGACAGGTAGTGAAGATAAGCTATGTTATCGTCATGATAATGATGCTTTCAATTCCGCTTTTCTACCCTTCTAACTCAAATTGGGTCAGCTCTGCAGACATCCCGACGGCGATCGCAAATGGCGGAACGGGCTACAGGCTGCAGACTGAGGACTGGACAGATGCCATGGAGTGGCTTTCACAGAACACCGAGCCTGATGCCGTGATTGCATCATGGTGGGACTATGGATATTGGATAACTACTCTTGGAAACCGGCCCAGCCTCGCAGACAACGCAACCCTCAATCATACACGCATCCAATCAATAGCAAAGATGTTCATTTCTGACGAAGAATCAGCAATGAAGGTAGCTCAAGACTTGAAAGCTGACTATCTCTTGGTATACGTCGTTGGACAAGTACGATTCTATGGCCAAACCAATGCTACCGGAACAGATGCCGGCGGGGATGGTGAAAGACTTGCAATCTACACATTGGGCCAAGGCGGAGACGAAAGCAAAAAGCAGTGGTTCATGAGGATTGGAGGCTTTGATGAGGCAAATTACGTTGAGGAGGATGGGTTCACACCCAAACCCGAATTCTGGAATAACACCCTCATTGGCAAGCTCTTCCCACTTGAGCCTCTGTACTATGCAAGTTTTGGTGCACAGGGCCCCGCAGAAATACAGGAGACATGGCAGCCTGGACTTGTCGGACTGTATGCACAAAATGTAAAGTATCCAGCAGACGGAGGAAATGATCAGCCTCTACACCTTGTATATGCCTCTCCAAGCTTTGAGAACGAAGAAGGCATTTTGTTTGGAATATTCATTTACAAGGTAAACCATGACTATACTCCAAACCCATAAGGAGACCCATATATCTTCAGCAGGAGCAAACCAAGCCCAAAATTCACGCCTAAGACCATGTCAAGCCAAAGTGATAAAATCACTCTGAGAACCATCGAGATGGAAGAAGAATTCTTATCCATATATGCAGCTCTCAAAGCAGGCTGTTGTGAGAGTTTATGATGTTCATTATGGATTTGTCGCATCTAGCCTTGCGATAAAGGTACAAGTAGAGATATAGAAGAAGAACCAAGCAGCACAGCGGTAAGGCTGGACTAAGCTATTTGAGGAGTGTTAGATAATTTTGAAAAATCAACATTCTTTTGAGAAAACTCTTCAATAATTGAAAGAATAAAAGGAAGTTATTGCTTTTACCGGGAGAAAAACATTCCTTCATCGAAAGGAAGGCTACGACGTATATATATAATATATATAATATATATATTATATATAATAAGATGATTTCATTACTCTTCTTTCTATTTCTCTTGTAGTCAAAGAAAGCTAAAAGTACAATTCCCATGCTTCTGATAGTAGCAGCTGGGAAGAAGATGGTTGTTGTTCTTTTTCATCCTCTCTATCAGCAGTAGTAGTAGTAGCCTGTTTCATTCTTTTTTTAAGGTATCTAGCCAAATCTGTCGTAGTAATTATCCCAATTACTATATTGCGGGCAGGCTCCTCAACCAAAAGATGCCTCACTTTGTTTCTTATCATTAGAAGAGCTGCCTCTTCAATTGGCTGACCCTTTCTGATAGAAAGGATAGGAGAAGACATTAGAGAGCCGGCGGTAATACCATCAGGAGGCACCCCTTTTGCGATACTCTTGACAATATCGCGTTCTGTCAATATTCCAATGACTTTCTTATTATTCTGGTCTTCATCTGTTATAGCAACAGAGCTAACACCCCAATCGACCATGACCTTTGCAAGCTCCAATATGCTAGCTTTGGAATCACGCATAACCATTTTAGTATTCATATAATCTTCCACAAAGCTCATATTGGCTACCCCTTACTATTACGGCTTTATGCATTATATCTTTTCATAAGCTTATTCTGAATTGCATACTCTATTATTCTGTCCTCTTCTTCTCTTCTCCTAAACGGAAGCTTCAGGTATGAATAAATTTAGAGAGTATATTATTATCTTCTCAAAAAAGGGCCAGCAATTTTCTCTTTTATGAGAACTGCAGCTATAACCTGATGAGGTAAGATAACCGTCGGAGCTTCTAATAATTTTTGCTCTATTATAGCATCAATAAGATGATAGTCTTGGCATTGTCATACAAAGACGTCAACAATCCTTTTACAGAAGAGACTCAATATCACCCAAAATATCGGGGTCCTATTCTAATTAGGCATTATCTCTCATTCTTTAGCAGAGCCCTACAAGCTACTACTACTCTAGTGTTTTGCCTGTCCCACCTTCTCAAGAGGCGTGCTGTTGTTAAGACATGACTCCATCTCTGCCAGCATGCTGTCGATTTTTTGCTTTAGTACAGGCTCAATAGAATATCCAACATGCTCGCCAACTTCTCTTGCTCTGCAATAGAACTTCAGCGTAGGCGTACCTTCCACTGATGCATGGAGTAGTACTTCTTTGTTTTGTGGATCGTCTACCATCAAGTTTAGAAAGTCAAGTTTGCCTGAATATTGTTCAGATAGCCTGTCATATAGTGGTTCTAACGCCCTGCAAAAGCCGCAGCGGACCGCACTGAAATTGACAACCACGGGAATTTCTGAATTGACAACCTTTTGCTGCCACGTTTGTGCAGTCACATTTTCTACAGTCATATACTTTTTCACTATCATAAAGGCAATATAGCATATAATCTAGTTCGCAAATACGATTCAGCCAGTTCCAGCAGGTTCTTGCCTCTTCCTCTGCCTGCTCTATTCTTTTCTATCATCAGAATTAGTAGTTTTATCTAGATCATTTCCACGAAACAATGAAACTTTGACTCTAACACAGGTTTTATAGCACATCAAAAAATAGACAATATTTTTTAGATTGGCATCTTTGCGTTGAAACATGTAGGCCGAAATAAAGTGTCTTCTGAGATCACACCTTCTATATAGGTCTAGATTCATTCATAGCCAAGTGAGCTATGTCCTACGCCACATCCGCATACCTCAATGAATCATTGAATTCTATCTGTCATACAAGTAAAACCTGTTGTCTGGCATTATGCCGTTTGAAGTAGAGGAATCAAGTAGAAGTGAATAAAAAAGAAAATAAAGGAAATGCAGAATGTGTTTTCTTTAATTTACATGTCCATGTAGGGGTTTGGGCCACCCATGCCGCCGCCGCCACCAGGTGGAGGAGCGCCCTCTTTAGACTTTGATGCAGCAATTACGTCATCTATCCTCAAGATCATACATGATACCTCTGTAGCCGCGTTGATTACTTGTTCTTTGACTTTTAGTGGTTCGTAAATGTCTTTTGCAGCCATATCTGTGACCTTGCCGTTAATTACATCTACACCATATCTGGGCTTGGCTAGTGCCGCTTTAGCTCTGAGCTGTGTTTGAGTGTCCAGAGGATCCATTCCTGCGTTTTCTGCCAGAGCTATTGCAATATCTTCTACACTATCGGCAAATCTTTCTACTGCTAGCTGAGATCTTCCTGAAAGAGAAGCTGACCATTCTCTGACTTTTTGGGATATGTAAACTTCTGGAGCTCCAGCACCCACAATAATGTATGGGTACTCTACTACATCTTTAACAGTCATAATGGCATCATGGACTGACCTTTCAGCCTCGTCAACAACCCGTTGAGATCCGCCCCTTATTAAGATAGAGACAGCCTTGGGATTCTTACATCCTTCGACAAAAACCCATTTGTCAGTCTCTACTCTACGCTCTTCTACTAGTTTGGCATAACCCAGGTCAGCAGCAGAAAGTTCGTCTATGTTAGATAGCACCCTACCATCAGTCGCCTTTGCAAGATTATTCATGTCGCTTTCCTTTATTCTCCTGACAGCTAGTATGCCCTCTTTTGCAAGATAATGTTGAGCCAAGTCATCAATTCCCTTCTGACATAGAAGTACATTTGCGCCTGAAGCGGATACTTTATCTACCATAGACTTGAGCATGCGGTTCTCCTCTTCCAAGAACATATGCATCTGCTGTGGGTCAGTGATACGGATCTCTGCGCTCATTTCCGTCTTTTCGATTTCTAATGCAGCATTGAGTAAGGCTATCTTGGCATCCTCAATACGCTTTGGCATAGCTCCGTGTACAACTTCCTTGTCAAGCACAATGCCCTGAATCAGCTTGGTATCCTCTACGGATCCTCCTGCCTTCTTTTCGACCTTTATGCTATCAACGTCTACTTTGAGGTTTTTGTTATCACTAGCCTTTTCTGCTATAGCTATGACTGCATCTACTACTATTTTAGACAGGGGCTCTGCGTTCACGGAGACAAGCTTGGAAGCCATGCTTGTACGCGCTATCTTGCCAAGTATTTGCCTGTCTGCTGGGTCAACTTTCGTTGATGCTTTCTTTAGTATTTCAATAGCTTTTTCAGATGCCATTCTGTAACCGTCGACTATGACAGTAGGATGAACGTCCTTTGCTATCAGTTCTT
>DASUUX010000037.1:0-4587 GCA_036373855.1 Nitrososphaera sp. | reverse complement strand
TCCTCCTACAATGCTTTCCCCAAGTCCCCACACTGCCTCAATTAACACTTCATTCTCGCCCGTAGTAGGATCAACTGTGAACATAACGCCTGACTTTTCAGAATCTATCATTTTCTGAACTATTACAGCGATGCTAGCTTTAACAAATCTGTGCTTTGCACGGTAAAAGATTGCACGTGGCTCATATAATGACGCCCAGCATTTTTTTATTGATTCTAATAGTTCATCCTCGCCTCTTATGTTCAGAAAAGTAGCTTGTTGTCCGGCAAAGGACGCAGTAGGAAGATCTTCTGCAGTAGCAGAACTTCTTACAGCAACTAAGGGTAACAAATCTATCTCACCGCCAGGCACAATGTCCGAGTCTAGCAAACTCTTGTACGCCTCAATAACTTTTGACTTAATTTCCTCAGGCATATTGCAAGAAAGAATCATTTCTTTTATCTGTGCGGAAGCTTGTAACAGCGTTTCAGTATCCTCTGGATTCATGTTTTCTAGGGTCTGCTCTACCTTGTGTTCAAGGTTGTATAGATCGATCAGCCTGTCAAATGCTGCTGTAGTTACAGCGAATCCTTTAGGAACAGGTATGTGCATCTTGATGATCTCTCCAAGATTTGAGCCCTTTCCGCCAACTTTTTTTATGTCATTCTTGCTAACTTGATCAAGTGATATTACGTATTCCATAACATTGTATAGGCTAACAATAAAAATATATTTTTTTATTTTTTGCTGGATCCTTATATAAGTGAGAAGAAGGTTTGATGATTTTAATAGAAGAATAATTGAATGTCTCTGACTAGATGGCAAGAGAAGTCAAAAACATATAGAGCCGCCACTTTACTTCTTTTCATTGCATCTTACCGAAATTTGCTATTTAGAGAATTCCTGCATTGCATTACAGCGCAATCATAGAGCTTAAATGCACATCGTACCACTAGTCGTTCCTATATATGAGAGATAGAGAAAAGGAACAACACCGAGTTTCGGTTGAACATCTCATGGAAGAGTTTGACGAGCTAAGGAATACCGTCTTAGAGGCGGATCTTGTAGAGCTGATGAAACAACAATATGGCCTGTCTGATCGCCAGTCTCATCTGCTGATAAATGAAGCCAAGGATCGTACTCTCTTGATGGAGACCTCGCGATTTGGCAAACGAGGCTATCTCAAGAGAGATACTCGCTTTAGCCCAATAGATGTAGAGGAGTGATTGATTTCAACAGCCCTTTAATGCAGACAAAAGTTTTGTCCACAGAGTATATGTAATTCAGTTCAATTAAACTGCAATGACGAAAATACTTTCAAAAGCAAACTTGAATTGTGCTTAATTCACTTTGCTCGTCTTCTTCTTTTGACAAGAAAGGATTATTACTTGCAGAAGCATCTCAATTGCAGTCAATTTTTCACATGTACCAATGTATATCGATGTGGGCCGTATCCTATAAGTAATTACCACAAAAGATATTTTTGATAGATACATAGGTTTGTCGCAATGCTTAATTAGAGAGAGATATCAAAAAGATCAAACCTCGCCGCAAAGAGGCAATACACATTATAACAAGCTTGAAGGGCCCAATTCAGACGGTTGCGAAGATAAATAACGGTTGGCAATGCCATAATTCATCATCTTTTCATGGTTCCTTATTCGCTGTATGCTTAAGTATCTCTAACAAGGAAATCCGTATGGCTGAAATTCCTGTTCTGAACGGATATGCACCTTTTCCTAGTTTGTTAACCGGATCCACCCATTCATAAAAAGCAAGATTACCGTTTTGATGATTACCCGATATTAGTACTGAAAACAGGCTACTGCACTCTTGGAACCTTTCCAGCCTACTTCTCGCAAGCATCTCTATTCCAGTAGTCCATGGCCATAATGTGTGATTATGATATACGTTAGGATTAAGGGTCCATGTTCCTGCACGCTTGATTGCTACCTCTGTAACAAGTGGCCACATGTCATCCTGCCACATTCTCTTTCTTATGGTGGCCAAAGTACTATTGGCGTGCTGAGCGAGTTGTAGCTTTGCGTTATCTTCTGTTGACTCTTGTTGTAGCCTTTGAGTATTGCTATCTTCTTGATGTGATTGGTCTAATTCATGTTTAGCGCCTGTCTGGCTCTTGGGCTTTCTGTTTAAGGTACTCATCTCTGTAATTGCAACGAGATAGAGTGACACATCTTGGGTCAAGACATTAAGAGAACCCTGTACTACAGCCGGCTGCTGTTCTTGCAAATCAATATACGTTCCCTCCTTCTCGTGCCAGATTTTATGCTCTACTGCGCGTATTGTCTTGTTTGCCAAGGCAGTCAATCTAGTTGCGTCACCTCCTTTTTCGATTTCTGACAATAATGATGAAAGATTGCGCAGTGCAAGGATCCAAGAGGCCTGACTGTAAACTATTTTGCCTGCTCTTAATAACGTATCCATCCAGTCCTCATTGTGTCCCTGCTCGAGCAGGCCATCGCCATCTACGTCCCGACTTTTCAGATAGTCTATTGCTTTTAGTAAACGGGGAACGATAAAATCTATCAGTATAGAAGGCTCAGAAATCACATGAGATGTTGTCGGCTTGAGGTTTTCGTTTAGAGCCTTAAAGGTCGAAGTAGATATTTGTCTACTTTTGAGGTAATTATCAAGTATCCAAGAAGTTACAGAGATCATAAGAGCAGTAGAGTCAATGTCTGGATTTTGACTATATACTTCGGAAAATCCTCCAAAAATCGTAGTTGGAAGTGCACCTTCAAAGCTCTTTTCCGTCTCAGGTTTAACTAAATGAGAGATGTATCCCATTTCAGGAGACCCTCTCCCATAAATGATCTTTTCTGCGTGAGATGTGATCTGGTGCGACCAGATAAATAGGATCTCTTTTATTACATCTCTAAAACGACCTGCCAAGAACCAGTCCTTGAGAATGTATGATGCATCCCGACACCATACTGCGTTATAGTAGCCACCGGGGTTAATTCCTGCATAGACATACTGATTGGTTGAGTCTAGAAACTTGTTTGCTTTTGCAAAAAATAGGTCCAAAAGTCTGTTGTTGTCTGCATATGGTGGCGGTTCTGTCATAGGAAACTATGTAGCTGTATCTGGGGTATCTTTTCTTTTTTTAGATTAGAATAAATGCAGCAGAGAATATTTATCTAACTCTTATCTATCTTGTCTTCAAGATCACTATTGTTAAAAGAAATGCGTCAGATAGAATACGAATGCCACGCCTGTAAGGAACAGTTTGATTTGCTCGGAGATATGGAGAGACATATTTTATTAGATCACCTCCAAAAGGGAGATATCGCTATTGCTAAACTGGAATATTCTCGGCAGAGAGAGATAAGAGAGCATTAGAAGGAAAAGGCGTAGACCATAAAAAATAGAAACTTGGAAATATGAGGCGTTATCTTCATCAGGATTACCATCACTCAAAATTTCTTAGAATGAATACTCATAATAATGCAAAGATAACCACAACAATTATTTCTATGAAACGCGGCATTGCAAGAGTCTCTCCTTCTTTTTCTGACAGCTGTAAAAATGCGAAGGCTTTGACTGTCACTTTTAACTAATCTAAATACTGCCGCGCTAGAATCCCTTGGTGACAGAATCCTGTACCGATGATACATAATCGATCTTTCTATTCTCGTTGATTATGACACACCCACTATAGATTCCAAAATCAACATTTATTGTCCTTCACTTAATTGCAATGAAATATCGCCAATGCAGTGCGCTATAGGCTATTACTTTACTACCAGTACCGGACATGGCGCATATGTAACCACACCTGAAGCCACACTTCCAAGCAACATCTTGCTAATGCCTGATCTTCCCCTTGTTCCAATCACAATGAGGTCTGCCTTCTCTTGCTCAGCATAATTCACTAATGCTGCTACGACAGACATTGGGGAATCTATCACATCAGTCTTGTTGATGGGAACCCTTCTCTGCTCTGCATTTCTGATTATTTCAGTAAACCATTTTTGTGCCTCAGTACGGGCCTCTTCAACCTTTTTCTTTATTGGATCAGGGTACGACAGCCGGTAAATGCCCAGCAATTGAAGATTCTGATCGATGTTTACCACGTGCACTAAAGCAACTTTAGAACCATATTTTTGTGCCATTTTTAGTGCATAGTCTGCTGCTTCCATTGAGTTCTTTGATCCATCGATTGGTACGACTATTTTGGAAATTTCTTGTTGTTGTTGTTGTTGAGCCAATTCAATGACTTCTAAGCTTGCATTCCTTAAAAAGGAACAGAATACACTGCAATTCAGTGGACTAATCACAGATGCTCCTCATTTTTATTCCACTTAGAACGTACAGTGAATGATAGATATATCATAAAATTAACATGTGGAGTACGGGCTCGAGGAGGTTCTGCAGCCGCACGATTATTTTTTTACCATTGTTGGTACTTTGTGCAAACAAGCTTGCTTGTACTTGCTGCCCCATTAACAAAGTGGATCCTCCAGCATCATAACACGTGACAAATGGAAAAGGAATATCTAGGAGGACCCAAGAAGAAAAGATGCAAGCACAAAATACAAGATCAATGTGCTGATGTCGCTAATGATTGTTGTAAGTGGACCTGAA
>DASUUX010000036.1:0-7973 GCA_036373855.1 Nitrososphaera sp. | reverse complement strand
CAAGAAAGATAGAACCAAAGCAACAGCTGCTCTCCCTATGGTAGGGGCCATAGTTACTGCAGCATTCTTGCTGTCAGGACTATCATTGATTAGCAGCTACCAACAGCCGGCAATTGCACAACAACAGAACATGACAGGTGGCGGTGCTGCACAGGCCGGTAATGCCACTAATATGACCACAGCCGGCACTGAGGATGGAGCAGGAGGAACAACAACAGGCGGGCCAACGGCTGGTGAAGGTGAGGGCTCAGATGGCGGTGCTGCAGGCGGCGGAGGAACGACTGCCACTCAATAGAAGCTCGACGTTAACAACAGATAATGAGCCTCGCTGCATATTCACTCTAATAATTTTTTGCTCTGTATCTACGATTTCTAAAGTCAGCTTATCTTCTTCTCTACTTTCTGCCGACTTCATTCTTGAACATGTGCAAACCTTGTTCAGAATTCCTCTACTATGAAATAAGCTACATGAGCCAGATGTATAAATGAGAAGGAGCGAAAGATTGTGAGTAAAATTGGTAGAGGCTATCTAGTATGGCTTTAGCAGCGGAACAGGAATTTCTTTAAAGCCTACTGCGTACCTATTATCTATTCATGGAAAAGATAGATGAGAACTCTTCTCAATCACCATTGCAGTTGTCAAAGGCTTTGGAAGGCATAACGCAATTTCCACTAATGCAGGCACTTGCAGGTAGAAGGTCACGAAGATTTTGTCTGGGCGCAGAGATACCTGAAGGTCCGCTGGCTTTCAAATCCAACCAAAAACCTTTTCCGCTCACAGAGCTGGAGCAAATCCTCGTCCTAACTTCAATGGCAGGTTCAACGGGATGGCACTACACTATCAGCTATAACAAATCTACACACTCACAGCTTCCATCCTACAGTGCTGGACCTGCTGGAAGAACATTTCCCTCTGCCGCAGGTTTTCATATATCTGATCTTTTTTTTACAGATGACAACGGGACATATTACTTCTCTACGCGTGACTTCCATCCTCCTTCAGAGAATTACCGAGGTAAACAAGAACAATTAGAGAACCATCTCGCCGAACATAGAAAAAGAATACGAAAGCTATCCGATAAGAGGTTGTACATCCCAAGAGAGACTCCCTATATGGATCCTCACAATACATGGATTGCAAACCATGAAGGATCCACGCTTGTTCTTCCAGTTGCAGATTTGGCTCAACATATGCTTGGTGCGATCTGGTATTATGCTCTGGATGGCAGGGTCATATACGACGATATTGCCAAAAAGCCAATTCCAGGAGTAGAAAAATTTCCAAATATCATAGCTAATCCAAACGATGTAGTCCCACTTTCATTCCTCGAGATGATGGCAGTGGCTGAATGCTCAGCAGAGATTTCAATGTCATGCTATGCAGGAGCATTAATGCTTCAAGCTATGGGACTTGGCAGCTGGACATTTGATGGAATGGACTGGATGGTCGTACTTGGTGCAAGTGGAGACACAAAAATTCCGGGCTTTGGATTCCGCTTTGATACTAGTGAACGATGGACCGTGCCAAATATTACTGGTCTGCCAGGGGTATTTGAGGCATACTGCCCTCCCCACTATCGCAATATGAGTGAGGCAGTTGAAGCTCTTGCAAAGAGAAAATACGGTCCAGGAGGCGTATACAATGAAGGAACACCAGGCGCTTGGAAAGAGAGTGGGAGCGTAAGGAAAAGTGCTCACCAGGCATCGCAAGATTTCAAAGAATGTGTTGCAGTGCAGGCTCAGTACATATATGATACATATGGTAAATTTCCTGCAACAGTTCCAAGCATATTTGCCTTCATGTATTTGCAGGCGCACCATTTGGATTTGAGCTTCTATGACCATTATTTTAAATCAGGAGCATATCTATCTACACATGCAGAGCACATAAGAAATTGGCACTGAGCTCATAAGGGAATACGAGCATATACATCATCCAATTACCCTCTGTGTGGCGCGGTGGTTAGTTATTGGGTCGCTCTAGAATATTCACTGTTCACCCCTGTCTAAAGTCCAGTTTTTTGGAAAGGATATCAAAGTACGCAATGTTACCCCTTTCTGCGGTACTGTCGCTTTAAAAAAGATGGCTGACTATGAGAATATAAAAAGTCAATCATCATTGGCAGGGAGTTGATGGGTCAAGGCTTCGTGGATGGAATACCCCATAAAAAATTGGAAAGCGTTGTGCTACTACTACACTAGTCCTCTATCGTCAGTTGCCCTTTCATATATGTGTGTAGACTGCTGTAATAATAGTCGTATGTTCCAGCGTTCGCATTTATTGTAATTTCCTCACTACTCTGTCCAGGGCCGAGGATACCTGTATTAAAGAGTGCTCCTGTTGGTGCTCCTCATTTGTCAGAATTGCCAGAGGTTACTGTATGAGGAGGAGCCAAGTCATTGTTGGTCAATGTTACAGAGTTGCCTCGTTCGCTCAACAGTATCAGGTGAAGAATGGTAAAATACTCCGCTATTTGGATTTGCCGACCTTTCGCCTATTCGCATTTCAACGTTGTCTTGGTATCACGGCAGCGCTATTGTTGTCATGCGGAAGTCGATGTTCTGGTATAGCAGCGCCACTAGCATTTGCAGTAGGTTGGGTGAAGCTGGTAGTGTTATCATGAGCTATCGTACGGCTGTTGTTATTAGTGCTTCCCTGTATTGCTGTCAATTGTGCATCAGAGTAGTTGACTATTCTTGGATTTTGCAGCCTTTTCTGTAGTTCGTATTGCCAGTCAAACATCGATGTACTTGTTCTTGTTTCATTACCTGCGCCCGTCTGACTATTGTCGCCGTCGTTTTCATTGGAATTTCCTGCAATCACTATCTGACCCATATTGCCACGCTCTTCTTGAAAGCCATGGCTATGGAATAGATAAGTTCCAGGATATTCCCACTTTGCTTCAATTATTGTAGCATCTCCGGGTCCAACTGGAATCGTTTGAGCATCTATCGGTTCATTTGAAAGCAGTCCAGAAGGATATGCCTTAAACGTTGTACTGTGAAGGTGGAATTGATATGGTACTGTTGTGCCGATGTTAATGACGTATAACCTCAGGAGCTCGCCATAGTTCAGTTCAACAGGATTATGTATATACTGGTCAGCATAGCCATTTATAGGATAGTAATCTGTTTCAAACTTCATTATGTTCTTGGTGTCATATTCGCTCATTACCATGACAAATTCCCTTGCTGGTGGCAGTGGATTATCTTTTGGATCAACTATCAATGCACCATACATTCCCATCCTAATATGAAGCGATGTTGGATATGCATGGCAGTGATACATCAAAGCGCCGGCCGGCGCAGCGGTAATGTTGTAAAGATAGGTTTCATTTGGCATAATTTGTGGATACACACCATCGTTGACGTCATCATGGTTTCCATGGAAATGTATAGTATGAGGGACCGGCGTCTTGTTTATGAATTTGATTGTTACATTATCTCCTTCAGTGAATCTTAGATGGGGAGCTGGCATTGTTCCATTAAATGTCCAAGTTTTGACAACCTTTCCTGGAGCGATTTCAAGTTCTGCATCCTGAGCTATTAGAGTATATTCTTTTCTTGTCGGTGTTGCTGTTGTTGAATCACTGCTGGAGGCGGTGGCTTCTGCCTCGGTCGGTCCCTTTATCTTTCTGTCATTGTCTATTCCAACAATACTTGAAAACGGGATTATAGCACCTACTATTCCCGACGCAATAAGAATACCGCATAGTATCATGGTACGAGTTTGTTTATTCAAGTGAGATGATTTGTTTGGCATTTCGTACAAAGGATATTGTACTCCGAACGAAGAATTAACTTGTAGGAATGCAGTGCATTGCAGTAAAGTGCTACTTGGAGACCCACCGACTTGTTGCCAAGTTATTCTTCTGACAAACAACATTTTCGAGATATGTTAGAATTAAGGTCCTAGCATACCCATTATACCCGACAATAATTTTAGGAGAGGAGGCAACATCAAAGAATGAATGTACTGAGTCACGGTCCTTTCACTTTTTTCGTAGGACTTCAGTCGTAGCAATGTTGTGCATGGCACTGCAGACATCGAAAATATATTGATGCCTTGTACTAAATGCTATCAGATGAGCATATGATTTATTCTGAGTATTTGTCCCATAAAGCTGTTGATGTTGCTGACAAGAATCCAGTAATACTTGATGAATCTACAAACCTAGCTGAAGCTGCAAGGTTAATGAGAAAAAAACAAATATCAAGTGTTCTGGTAGGCCGAGATAGCAAACACGTCATAGGTATAGTTACAGAAAGAGACATTCTCTATCGTGTAGTTGCGGAAAGCAGGGGCCCCTTCAAGACCGCTTTAAAGGAGATAATGAGTTCACCGCTTGTAACAGTCGATGAATCAACACTTGTCAAGGATGCTATAGCTCTGATGCGTAGAAATGCCATAAGAAGAGTGCCGGTCCTTAAGCAAGGACAAGTCGTCGTAGGTATATTGATTCTGAAATCAATAATAGGAAACAACCGTAACGAGAGCGTTGAATTAGCTGAAGTAGAGCTACCAGGCACTGTTGAGAGTGAGGTGATGTGCCCGTATTGCCAGTCAAGGTTCTCAAACAAGGACGAACTTTCAAGACACATAGATAGATTGCACCTAGGAAGCGGTCTTCTTGAAGGAGATCTGCGTCAGTGGTGAGTATCCAGTCCAGTCATATGCGATCGAAATTATATCATTTTTTGATAAAATGGTATTGAGTGTAGTATTACTATTTTAAATGCTTTTAAGGCAGAATTTGGCTAGACGCTGCCAATGTCTGAAGATCATCAAGATACTGAAAAGGAGAATAACACCTATAAGTCTAAAAAAAGTCGCAGCGTAACATTCAGACTAGATTCAAAAGTAATAGATGAGCTTCAGACAGAGGCAGACAATAGTGAGATTTCTCTTAATGTGCTTGTCAACCAAGTCCTAAAAAGATATGCAGAATGGGACAGGTATGAGAACAAGATAGGCATGATCCCTGTTCCAAGGATGATACTATCGAACCTGATAGACAAGGCCATATCTATAGCAAAGAGCAGTGGAATCAAAGACGTTGACCATTACCGGGATGAGATCATAAAGCAGGCAGCCGAGTTAGCCTTCACACTCATGAAGGATTCGGTACTGTTCATGAAGAAACAATACAACCTATGGGTTGTACTATCGGTTCTTGAGGAATACATGAAAGTCGCAGGAATCAAATCCGATCACAAGCTGGAAGGTTCCCGAAAGCATGTTTTTATAATACAGCATGAGCTGGGTGAGAACTGGTCGCTATTTACAAGGGAGTTGCTTGCACTCATTTTCGATAAGCTAGCAAACGTAAAGGCTGAAATCAATGTGACACCGAACACTACAATAGCTGAAGTCGTGCTAAGATGATGATTTGGGATAATTTATGAATAGAAATAATTATTATTATAGTGCATTGCAGTGCACTCCTACTAGTTATCTATTAGATGTCCTCCTCTATACCTAGAGTAATGAAGAAGGTGAGATATTGCCTTTGAGAAATAGAACCAAAGAGTCACTGCCTCTTACAGGCCAACAAATAGTGGCACGCTATTTCAGATGCATAGATAATAAAGATCTTGATGCTATGCTTGAGCTTTTTGACTATGATGCGGTGGTATACGAACCATTCAGCAATATAACAGAAGGATTAAGGGGCAGGTCTTCAATAGAGCCATTCCTCAAGGTGGTAATCATGGCCGGCAACAACCTCCAGCGTACGACCAAGATTGAAAAACAAAGCAAACCTAACGAGATCACAGCGTTGGTAACATTTGAAAAGGGAGACAAGGTCAAGAGCAAGTTGACGTTTGAAGTTGAAGATGACGAGGTCAGAGGAAAAAAGATCAAATCCCTGCACATTGAATTCCGGTAGATCAAGCTCTACATAACAACAAATATTTTGCTTAATGCTGTGTGAGATAATATGAAGAAAATTGAGATTATCGTACCAGACAGGCTATTCAATGATGTGAACAGAATAGTAAAAGAGACTCATGCAGGCGGGATGACCTACTACAAGGTAGAAGGAAGAGGCAAGATCAAGGCAAAGCCAGTTGCCATTGCCAGAGGAACTCAACAGTTTACTCCAGAATTTATTCCCAGGATAAAAATGGAAGTCGTCGTAAATGACGACCAAGTTGATGGTATTCTCAGCAAGATTGCTGATAAGCTTTCAAATCCTGCTGTTGGTGGCAAGATCTTTGTAGTTGATGTGGCTACAGCTATCGATCTTGCCACAAAGGAGCAAGGAGAAAAGGCTCTCTAATCAGTAATGTACTCATACCCTTTTTTGAACTGTCTTCTTCTTACTCTTCAAATATAACAGAAAGAAGTATGGTTGCAATATGATCAAATCCTAATTGTAAGAAAAAGTAGAACATGATCGAATCGCTTAACAAAAGCCCCGAAGGAACAGGCTACACTAGGATATTTGATGAGAGTCACAAGTTGTGTAAGCTCATGTCTAAAAGCAAATTTTTACGGCCTATATTGGAAATAACCTAACATTCGCCATTGCAAAATGAACCCTTTGATGCCTGATTGACGAAAAACCTGTGACGGTTGCAGGTACTAGAGATTTTCTACTGAGATGGAATATAACTTTAACATGCATACCGTTGAGAATCATATGCTCTGTATAGCTATATATTGTGTTGGAAAGTGCGAATGAAGGAAACTACTAGCACTGCAACAACAAGAGTTATGTCATGACGAAGGCATCAGTAACATCAATTCTTCTTAACGGCTCTCTCAAATTAGCATTGATTCGTAGAAGAATTCTGCCTGACAAGTTAGCCAAAATATTTGAGAATGTTGTTAGAATTCTATCATTCCCCAATAAGATGATGCTCAGATATGGGTGGCTGCTCTCGCTTGTATGTTATAGATATTGTGTCGCCAACATCGTAGGGACAATTCTCTATGGTGCGCGGTACATCGTCCTCAGCTTGTACTGTGCAGGTTCCCTGTTCTTTTATTATGACCTCTGTTTCTTCAGTTATGTTTGGCGCAAAAATGACATCCTGTGCTTGAAAGCCTGAAATGAGAAATACAATGCCTATGCCACCAGCAATCATGATTATTGCTATCTTGCCAAGCGAAAGACCTCCTACGCTCATACCTGTATTACATAATGAATTTCTATACTTAATAATAAACTTACAGTATCACATACAGATCTGCGGCTTGGTATCTCTTCTTGAGAAGAATAATAAAAGAGCTCTTAATACGATGAATGGAGCCCAACCTCGGGTACGTTTTTTTCTCACTGGCTGCGTTACTGGCAAAGTAATGCACTGCAGACATACTCTATAAATACAATCGCCTCACGTTGCTGTTAGGCGATGAATATTGTTTACTTAGAAGAAAATCCTGTCATTGCAAAGACATGTGGCTGCAAAGAAAAGAATAGGCAGAAGGTAGCCTATGCATTTTCTGAGGACTTCCATAGTCTCTGTATGGACAAGAAGTATATTATTGGGGCTGAAATTGAAGCATGCGAAAGACTCTTGAAATATGCTATAAACGATTCTGAAAAGGCCGTAATTGAAAAGGAGATTGCTGAACTCAAGGCCGCGCTTGATTTGATGTCGTAAGTTAAAGAAGGCAAATCAATTTTGTAACAATAACACTGCAGCCCTGCTCGGCTTCTAACTCATTTCTAAAATACAGAATCAAAAGTAGAAGAACAATTTTCATAATCTGCCAATCATGCTGTTGGTGCACCTCATGCTTCAAAGCAGAAGAGAATTTTTCAAGATGCCCATAGTGTGCTCATAAGTGCATGGATCGTCTTCCATTATCAACCAAAGTGTTCTATGGGGCATAATACTGAAATAGCAGTACTTGCACGATCCCTTTTTTACTTCTTTATCTTCTCCTTCTTCTATTTTCCCTTCGAATTGTGATGTTGAAGTGCAAGAATCTTTACATAAGTATATTATTTACCTATAAC
>DASUUX010000035.1:0-28603 GCA_036373855.1 Nitrososphaera sp. | reverse complement strand
TCCGCTATGGTTGCTTCAAACTCAAATGTAGCTGGTGCAAATCCTTCTGTAGCGTTTGAAATGATTTCAGCTGTCAGAGGCTCTGTTATTGTTATTGGTGGGATTGGCGGTGGTGGTTCATTGACAGTGATTTCTAAATTGTCAGATGCTTCCTGTTCATTTTCATCTGTAACAGTAACAACGACGTTATATGTGCCAGCTTCCTCAAATGTGTGCAAAACAGTTTGCTCATCACTTCCTTCGCTGCCGTCACCAAAGTCCCAGTTAATGGTATAGGGTTCTGTGCCGTCCGCTATGGTTGCTTCAAACTCAAATGTAGCTGGTGCAAATCCTTCTGTAGCGTTTGAAATGATTTCAGCTGTCAGAGGCTCTGTTATTGTTATTGGTGGGATTGGCGGTGGTGGTGCTGCTTCAACATTGATTTCTATACTATCAGATGCATTTTGATTGTCAGTGTCTGTAACATTAAGAGTGACGTTATATGTGCCAGCTTCCTCAAATGTGTGCAAAACAGTTTGCTCATCACTTCCTTCGCTGCCGTCATCAAAGTTCCAGATATAAGTGTAAGGCTCAGTACCGCCTGTTACATTTGCATCGAACTCAAAGGTAGCTGGTGCAACACCTTCTGTGCCGTTTGAAATGATTTCAACTGTCAGAAGTTCAGTAGATTCCTCTTCCGCTAGTTCTTCTTCTTCGGGAGCTTGAGTAATAGTAGTTTCATTCACGATGTCTTCTGTTACATTAACAGCAGGCTCAGTTACGGTTTCTGCAACAGTCACTGATAGTGCAGAAACGGCTGTTCTTCTGTCGTCTGCGACAGCAAGGATTGCATATTCACCTCCCTCAACATTGGGCACTGTTACTGATGATTCAAATGTCCCTTCTTCGTTAGCAGTTTCAGAGGTCACTAGGCTGTTTTCATAGTCTTCCTCAGAGTCAGAAACAATTATCAGCTCGTCAATTTCTCCTGTATCTGTAATATCGGCATCTGAGATGGAAATTGAGCATTCATTATATGTACCAGGACTTGCTCCAAAGGTGCCAATGGTGCCATTTATGCGGCCCTGAGCAATGCTCACATCTTCACATTCAAGGCTCATTGTGCCATTCACCCGCTCTCCTTCTTCAAGTACAACAAGCAGATTGCGCTCAGAAATGCTTGTAGCATTAGTAGTAGTTGAAGCATTAGTAATAGTATCATTGCCGACTTGGTCAGTGCTCAATTCAAGCAGATCCCCCAATGTATGTAGTAGAGCATCATCATCATCAACATCAAAAAAGATGCTAGTACCTTCTGCTTCAGTCGTCGTACTCTGGTTTGCATCGATCCCTTGTAGAACAAATGCACTTCCATCTGTGAGGTCCACCTGTTCAGCTGACATAAAATAAATCGAAACTTGAGAATTAGCACCAAAATTGCTGCCCTCAACTTCAACTATGGAACCAGGCGAGGCTTCACTCTCACTGAGTGTAAGTTCTGCCGGCTCTGTTGTTGTCTGCCCTTGGGAGCTTACAAAATAAAATGACCCGACACTACCTGAAGCACTAACAAGTAAGGCTGCTGCTAGAATGGCAGTTATAGGCTTTGCTATCATTCAGCCAAGATGCGTAGGTATCAGATAAAAAGAGAGACCATTCTGCCTCTATAACAAGATGTAATTGACTTTGGGCAAGGTCGCTCTAAGACTGCTCGTTGCTCTTTCCAGACCTGGCCTCTGATGGTTGTTCCTTATTGCAAAGTTGTGGCAGTGGAGTAAGAGGGGATATGAGCCTCGTTACCTAAGGGAGGACAGCTTTTGAAAACTTTTCGTGGCACAGTACAATGAGCCGTCAGGGTTCAGGTAATTCGTAGCCATCCAACCCAGTCAAGCCTAGCTCGACATTTAGAATCCAGTCGTCTTCATGCTTGGACTACAGGGTGTCGTCTACAACACAGGAGGAGTCCAGCGTATCTCAATCTGGATTTCATTGGGCTTTTGTTGCTACCACCATTGCTTGTATGGAAAAAATTATGCCAAAGAGATCATAAAAGCCTCATGAATTGTAGCATTTTTCTTATCATAATCTATTTATCTGTGAATTTGGAAATCTATTTTAATGGGCAGATTGTTTGGAAGGGATAGCAAGAGAAAGGACCGTGTCCCTTCTGAAGAGAGACTGGAATCCGATCAGGATGAGAGTGATTTTCAAAAGCGAGACCTCTACAACAAGGGTATCAACGATATGTCTAATGAAAAGTTCCTTGATGCGATAAGGAGCTTTGACCTTGCACTAAGGATTGACCCGCAGTATGTTGATGCATGGATTAAAAGAGGATATGCCCATTTTCACCTAGATGAATATACCGTTGCTATCGCTTCTTATGACAAGGCGCTTGAGGTCGATGTCAACAACGCTGAAGCGTGGAACCTCAAGGGACTTGCTTACTATAAGATGAAAAACTACGACAAAGCCATTGAATGCTGCGAAAAGTCAGTAGACATCAATCCAAACGAGGGTATGTCCTGGTACAACATGGCTTGCTACCTTAGCCTGAGTGGCAGGATCGACGAGGGCCTTGACGCGCTCAAGAGATCAATAGAGATAGACATTCAGAACGCCCGCAAGGCAGTGCGTGACAGAGACTTTGAAAATGCACGTGCAGAAGAGGGTTTCAGGAGGATCATCGAAGTAGTCGTGCTAGAGTCAATAAGACAAGGTTATGACTATGTGGGCAAGATAGTATGGGTCACTGCCATGGACAAGGCAGAAGTTGAGGATGCGCTCATGCGCCTTGCCATGAAAGGTCTTGTAATCAAGCATGAAAGGAGGAACTTTACCGGCAAGGAGGAATATTATGAACTTCCAAGTGAGATTGCAAACAAGGTAGGAGCGACAAAGAAAAGCGGCCTTTTTGGCACCAAGCAAGTTTCAGCTCCTGTCCAACAGCTAAAGGATATAAAAGAAGTCCTTACCAAGGCTAAGGATTCAGTTGAGAAAGGCGATTTGGCTAGCACGCTGGAGCACTTTGACGAGCTTATAAGCCCTACAAAGCATGGAAACGCCATGATAGAGCAGTTCTTTGACGAACACAGGGATCTTAGGCTTTACAAGATAAGGCTTCAGGACAGAGGGCAGGAATACCTTAATGCCCACAAGTCTGATCTTATTGATCTGATAACAAGGATAGACCAAACGCTCGGAACTGGCGTGACCAGCAAGCCACCTGCAAAAGATTAACTTTTTCAAGTATTATACACCATAAATGTACCATAAAGGATAAGCAGACGATTATGGCCTACAGGCATAGATTTGCACTTACAGTGGTAGATCTGTTCTAACTTAGAACTGTCGTTGATGACAAAATCTAACCATGCTTAGAAAAAGGTATTCTGCTATGTGCTATTTGCCTTTAGTATACTGGGGTTCGCCCTAACTTTTACAGTGGCAGTATCCGCTAACCTATCAGTATTCGTTCTAGTAATACCGCCGCTGATTTTTATGATAATAGACTTGTTGCTTGTGCGAGTTGGTAGAGTGAGGAAAGAAGTGTATCCCGAGGAAGTAGTGAAAGAAGAAGATAAGGAAAGAACAAGGGTAGGGGCAGGAGAAGATGAAAGAAAGAAATAATCATGATGATGGAACAAGAGTAGGAAGTAAAAGCCGACGTCCTGACATTTCAGAACCATTAAAAGACAAGGATGGATCGAAGCAGGCTATAGGTGTGCAATACCCCGTTGTATGCAACCTACTACAGAGATAGCACACATTGTGCCATACCATGAATCAAAAGATAGCTCATTTGAAAATCTTATTCGCTCTGTCCTAACCATCACACAGTGTATGATAACGAGAAGAAGATTGACAGAAAAGCAATAAAGATAATCAAGAGCAAATTGGTCATTATGAACGGCAGATACGGTGATCTCGAAAAGAGAGTATTCAAACAATTTGCAAACAACTCTGAAATGTCAGAAATTCAGCTCACCGATGCAATGGAAAATGACATTCAGCTCATGTTTGCAGTGCAAGATGGTTACATACACAAGGCCGACGTGAGCGAGCCGTCAAGAGGTGACTTTGTCAGCGGTTACAAGCTAGCCGTATACAAGCATACCTCAGAAGGGCGGGAATTTATCAAAAAATGGCTCTCGGAAGACGAAGAAATTCTATAGTTCGTTGTCATCACTAAGAAGAAGTTCAATGATGCACCTCTCTGTGTGATGGCATTTGTGGGGTATTTATGATACTCTTTAGCCTTGATCATTTATCATTGAGGATTGAGATGATGGCGGATGAAATAAGGTAGAAATGGTAGGACAATACCATCATTTACAAACTCGCTTGACCTAGAAGAACATGACGGGAAGCACAACAAAAGCTGAAATACCATGGCACTTAAACGAGGACTATGGTAAAAATCGTTGAAATGGACGAAAAAGTAACACTTAACACACAGTTGGAAGGGGACGTTGGAGCAGTTATTCTATTAAATAAGTTTACTGTCCAGCCTGAGGATGTAGATGAGTTCCTAAAGGTGTTTCAAGCCACTACTAAAGTCATGAAGCAGCAACCCGGATTCATCTCGGCTCAGTTGCATCAGGGGATCGCTGGCAGTTCTACGTTCTTTAACTATGCCGTTTTTGAGTCTGCAGAATACTTTAAACGGGCTTTTAATAATCCGGAGTTTAGGTCAAGCATGGCCGCCCTTCCCCCCAATACTGTGATGTCCCCTCACCTATTCAAGAAAGTTGCAGTGCCAGATATCTGTGTGGACTGATGTGGAGTTGTTGCCGCCGCCACCCCTACCACTGGAGTTAAAGTTATCAGAATTCTAAACTTTCCCTTCTTGAGTTCAAGCAAAAAAGAAAAAAAGAAGAAGAAAAAGTTAGTAAGTAAACCCACATTATTATTTTCTCTTGGGCAGACATCTTCTCTGTCTGCGCCTAGATTTGTTGTTGTTGTTCTTCCTTTATCGTACCATCCATCTGATTGCAGGTGTCAAGAAATCTTAGACCTTTTTCGGTAGTCTTGAATGTTCGAGTGTCTGAGTTGTAGCTAAGCAGATCGCTTTCGGTTAGCATTCTCAGGTATTCCTTCGATTGGCCATAGCTAATAAGTGCTTTATACATTATCTTAGTCCTTGTAGCATTCCCGCCATTTGCAGTTTCTAGAATCACGCTGATTATTTTGGTTCTAGTTCTGTATCTCATGTCTCTCTCTTTTTGCTGCTCCAATGGATTACTATATTAAATAGCCTCGTAGGAGAACGTTATAAATGGCTTTGCAAGGCTATGCGAGTTTGTGATAGATGTATCCAACTAGTGCTAACTATTAACTTATTCTCCTAAAGATATTTTTACTATGGTGTCCTTTTTTTAGGAGTAGAACTAGAGTAAGAAATGACAAACAAAATTTCAAGATGTAGTATCTGTGGCCAATTCTTTCAGTCAAAGAAAAATCTAAAACATCATAAAGACAAGAATCACAGAATAACAAATTCAAAGATAACGATGATAGCACCAGAAATAACCAAGCTTACTGCCAAAAGTTATTATCATTCACAAAATCGCTGAAAGTTAAGAATTTGGGGCTTAGGCGTCGATTCTTCTCTTACTTTCTTCTGGTTGCCCGCATACTAAGTGTTAGGACGACATCTCACAACCTACAGCATTCAAGCTAGTTACAAGCCGCATCTGACATAATAGTAGCTTGTTATGACCATCGCATAGCAACTCCTAATCTATTAATAACCTTCAGAGGCGGATGATACCTCATATGGCAAAGATATTTGCCGACGTGAGCGAGAAAGAAATCACCAGAACTATTGCGGAAATGTTCAATGAAACAATGAGAGAGTATACGGATTCTGACGTTATAATTATCGGTGCCGGCCCAGCCGGCCTTACCGCTGGCAGGGATCTGGCAAAGGCTGGAGTAAGGACCCTTATCATAGAGCAGAACAATTACCTTGGGGGTGGATACTGGGTAGGAGGCTATATGATGAATCCAGTCACCGTGAGGGCACCAGCACAAAAGGTATGGGACGAGCTTGGAGTGCCATACAGGAAGATAAATGAAGGACTGTACGCCACATGGGGGCCGCATGCATGCAGCAAGCTGATAGGCGCAGCCTGCGATGCAGGCGTGCGCTTTTTGCAACTGACCAAATTTGATGACCTCGTACTCAAGAATAAGCGAGTAGGTGGCGTGGTAGTCAATTGGATGCCGGTCTCAGCTCTACCGAGAAACATCACATGTGTTGACCCAGTCGCGCTTGAAAGCAAGATCGTAATCGATGCTTCAGGACACGACTCAGTTGCTGTCAGGCGCCTGATGGACCGCGGATACGTCAAATGGAAGGGCATGGACCCAATGTGGGTTGAAGGAAGCGAGGACGCCGTAGTCAACTACACAGATGAAGTATTCCCCGGACTAATTGCAACAGGCATGTCTGTTACCGAAACACATGGCCTTCCAAGGATGGGACCGACGTTTGGCTCGATGCTCCTATCCGGCAAGAAAGCAGCCGAGGTTGCATTGGGCAAGCTCAAGGAGATGCCAAGTCCGCCCAAACTGAGGGCGAAGTAACCTTTTATATCTTCACTATTTCATTTTCCTTAATAATAATTGGATTTTCTTCGCTTTGTTCACATCAATCAGACTGCTTCAGTACCAGCACTTGATGCCAAGATAGTGGCTGAGGAGATCGACAAGATTTTTCCAAGCTGCAAGATAGACGTCAGGCCACCGTTTACGTATGAGGAGAAGATGATAGAGCAAGCAAAGATAGCAGACATCAAGCAGCCCTTTGAAAAGCAGCCAAACCACGAACAATACAGCATGACAATGATGACAATTCCGCTGTACGACGGCTTTGTTATGCAGAAGATGTTTGCAGAAATGATACCTACTGCAGAACTCAGTCTGGCTCATATCCACATCATATTCACCAATCTTTTGACGTGCACCTTTAGCGAGGATGATTGGCGCTACCATGGCCGTGCTGTCATATGCGGCACACCTTCGATCATTTCTACAACCGGCATAGTCGAAGCTCTAGCGAAACCCCGAGAATTCTACCTCGCTCAGCTTGGCGGTAGGGCAGCAGACAATGGCAGTCTGAAGAAAAAGTTCGCAGGAAGGTTCATTGACTACGATGATGAAGATAAAATTACCGCAGCATCCATAAATTATGCCCTGCAGGCGATATTCTTCTTTATCACGGGCGGTGATCCTTTCTGTAATAACAAAGATTGTAGACTCTTTAACGCGCACTGGCAGGAGGATCTGATACACATGATTGAAAAAAGAACATTATGCAACCATCATATGAATATGGCAAATAAATTATCAAGAGTTAGCCAAGGGCTGGAAGATTTTAGATATACGGCCCATTTCAGTTGAGTTTTCGCTTTCGGTTAGCCTCTCTTCATGCAATGATATTCCATATTTTGAGCCGTTCCGAACGAATTATTAAGAGGTATCGAAATTGTGACTTTGTACTTTGTCCGACAGCCAATCAGGCAGTTTTAGTGACCAGAAGCACTACGACGTAACAATAATTGGCTCTGGACCTGCCGGATATACAGCTGGTATTTATACTTCCCGTGCTAACCTAGGCACACTCATTATATCAGGCACCCTGCCAGGCGGCCAGCTTATGACTACAAGTGACGTAGAAAATTATCCGGGCTTTCCAAACGGCATATTTGGACCTGAGTTGATGATGAACATGCGCCAACAGGCAGAAAGATTTGGCGCAGTAGTTGTCGATGACGAGGTGCTCAAAGTTGATTTCAAGAAGAGGCCATTTACAATCACAACTCATGCCGAGACGTATACTGCAAAAGCAACCTTAGTATGCACAGGTGCGTCTCCTCGAAAGCTTGGTATTCCTGCAGAGCAGCAATTTAGCGGCAGAGGAGTCTCATATTGCGCGACTTGTGATGGCCCCTTCTTCAAGGGCGAAGACATTGTAGTCGTCGGTGGCGGCGATACTGCAATAGAAGAAGCAACATTTCTGACAAAGTTTGGTAAGTCAGTCAGAGTAGTTCACAGACGCAATTCGCTGCGTGCTAGCAAGATCCTTCAGCAAAAGGCCCTTGAAAACCCCAAGATCGAGTTCATCTGGAATAACGTTGTGGCAGACATTAGGGGCAACAAGAAGATTTCAACTGTCCTGGTCAAGGACATCAATACGGGCAAGGAAAGAACTATAGAGACAGGCGGCCTCTTTGTGGCAATCGGTCACGAGCCCAATACTGCGATTTTCAATGGTCAACTCGAGCTTGACGATAAGGGCTATGTCATCCTCAAGGAACATACGAAGACAAGCGTTGAAGGCGTGTTTGCCGCTGGAGATGTCCATGATCATAGATACAGGCAGGCCGTAACTGCTGCAGGCTTTGGCTGCATGGCAGCAATTGATGTCGAAAAGTGGCTTTCTGAAAGAAAGCATAGCTGAAAAAATAATAATAATCTAGCCGGCGTTTTCCGTAGAGCATAAAATTGTGCCAGATGGCTTATGAGTCCAAGTTACACCTCACTTGTTGCTGGCGCGTGTACGGTTTTGCTCGACATAGTTTTGCAGAATGGAGAACTCTGCATAAGAAATTTGAGTGTATATATATATGCATATTGAAAGCGACTATTCAAGATTATCATTTCGGAAAGGCCACTGCTAGTCAGTGAGAATAAAAAGAGATGTGACTTGATTGCAAGTTCAAAATGTCAGTCTTGCGATGTCCAAAGAGGATGCCTTCATCGTATTACTTCATTCTTTGAGTTTTGTATAGCACTCTATAGGATTAGTGTGCACGTGTCAGCTGAGAGCGCCCTCAGTTCAGGAGAAAGCCAGTTTGGACATATACTTTGCACTCTTAAGAGCCCTGTCATATTCCTGCTCGGTTAGGATATTTTCCTTGATGTAGAGGCTCCTGAATTTTCTGCCGTCGTCTGCGAAAATGCCAACAATAATACCATGATCAAGGTTATGTGCCACCTTCAACATTGAAGTCATAACGGATCCTGACGAAGGTCCAACAAGCATAGTCTCCTTTTCAACAAGCTGCCTTACTGCTTCAAATGAGTTCTTGTTAGTTGCAGTCATCCATTCGTCGACGACACCGAGGCGCCGCTTGAAAAGCTCGGGAATTGCCGATTCTTCAAAGTTTCGCAATCCCTGCAGTAGATGGTTCTTTTGCGCCTGTATCGCAATGGCGTGGACGTTCTTGTTCTTTTCCTTCAGAAACGTTGCAGTACCAGTTATTGTACCACCTGTTCCGCAGCCGGTAAGAAAGTGAGTGACGGTCCCGTTTGTCTGCTTCCAGATCTCAGGGCCAGTGCTCTCATAATGCGACAAGAAATTGGTGTCATTATCATACTGGTTTGGCATGTAGTAAATGTCAGGCCTTGGCTTTGAAATGGCCTTTGCAAGGGCAATGCTTTGGTCTGTGCCGGCGCCTACTCGTGGACACAAATCGTCAGATGTTTCATGGAGAGTCGCTCCCAGATCCCGTAGGATGTTCTTTGTTTCCTCGCTCACCTTTTCAGGTATAACGATTTCTACTTTGTAGCCAAGTGCAGCTGCTATACCTGCAAGCGCAATACCAGTGTTGCCGGATGAAGGCTCAATAATGATGCTCTTGTCCTTCTTCAAGATTCCCTTCTTTTCTGCATGCTTTATCATCCAGTATGCAGCCCTATCTTTTACAGAGCCAAAGGGGTTATACCACTCAAGTTTAGCATATAGCTTTACATTCCTGGTAGAAAACGACCTGAGCTCAATCAGTGGTGTGTGTCCTATTTGTTCAACAACATCAGGTCTTGCGACTGCTGTCATTTTTTCTATTTCGCCTTCTTTATCACGAATTCAAGATCTTTATCATTCTTATTTAACGATATCAGCTGATGTCCGTTGCGATTCACCCACCTTGAAATGTCCTCTTCAGACTCAGGGTCATCTGCAACTATCTTGATTGTATCACCTATCTTGAGGCGCTCGACCTCCATCTTAGTGCGGAAGACTGGCTCAGGACAGTAAAGTCCCCTTACGTCAATTGACTTGGTAGGTGAAGCATTCATAGTTCCGAATCAGATAAAATTATAGTATCAGAATATTAAATGTTACAGTTGCTATCGGAAAAGGTCTCGCTCCTTTGTTCTCAGTAGCGACTTGACTGACGTTTTTGAGGCTTTTTCAAAGATATAGCCTCGGACTATGGCTACTGGCGTGCCTTCAGTCTTACCCATTACAAGCTCGGCCGCAGAAGCTATCTCGTCTGCCACCGCAATCTCAGTTACTCTCAATTTTCTGCCATACATGTCATATGTCCCTATGTAACTCTTAATCGGGTTTATTCCAGCTATGCCTATTGCAACATTTGTTTGGCCGTTCCTAAATGTCCGGCCAAAGGTATCGGTTATGATTACTGCTATTTCCTTACCGATCTTTTTCTTTACAGCGTCCTGGAGCCTGCCTGCAGACTCGTCAGGAGCAACTGGCAACAGCACCGCCATATCACCTTCCACATTGCTTTGGTCTACGCCAGCATTAGCACAT
The DNA here is from genome assembly GCA_036373855.1 of Nitrososphaera sp. Classification (GTDB taxonomy): domain Archaea; phylum Thermoproteota; class Nitrososphaeria; order Nitrososphaerales; family Nitrososphaeraceae; genus Nitrososphaera. Next base: position 18,060 of record DASUUX010000035.1, on the reverse strand, counting down.
ACAAAGCCATGCTTTGTTTCTGATATAATTATGCCATTTTTTGCACGCAAAATTTGTGTTGATTCCTTTAATACCAGCTCCATTACGCGTGGATCTTTATCATGCTCCTTTGCCATGCTAATCGCCTTTGTCGAAGGCTTAATGCTGGCTAGGTCTACAATACGTCCTTCCGCTTTTGATACGATCTTGTGCGTGACAACAAGAATATCACCATTCTGGATGTCTATTTGGCTATGACCGATAGCTTCAAGGATCATTGCGCTAAGATCGTTGTACAACCTAATGTCATCTGAAATTCGAATAGAGGTTATCTGTATCAACTGCAGTGATTGAAAGAAAGGTGTTAAAAAATAAGTTGGTTACTAATGCTTCCTGCTTGCTGCATTTATCAATACGGCCTCACCAAAATTTTTTTTTAACAAGTTCAGGAGCAGGCTCAGGTCGCGCTTGTCAATGGAAACATCGGCCTTTTCTCTCACCATGTCTACAGGGCAGAACCCTACCGTATACCCGGCCAGAACAAATAGCTTCAAGTCATTGGCACCGTCTACCACTACTACAGTATCCTCCTTCCGTATGTCCCATTGTCTTATCGTGGGCCTGATTGCAGCTGCCTTGTCTGATGTAACATTCATTATCAGATCCTCCAGTTTGCCATCCTTGAATACTAATTCGTTAGAGAATATACTATCAATGCCAAGCTCCTCTTTCAGCCTGTCTGTGATTATTGTAAACCCTCCGGATACTGCAATCATTTTCCAATCCGCCTTCTTGAGCGCAGAGCAAAGCTCTTTTGCGCCTGGCATTATTGGCAGGCTTTCGCCTATCTTCTTGGCGTCTTCATAGCTAATCCCCCTCAGTGCTCGCACTCGGCGCCTGAGCCCCTCTTCCCAGTTGATCTCGCCTCTGATGCCGGCGTTGGTGATGTCCCAGATCTCTTTCTCTTTTCTGGGACCTATGACCTGAGCTAAAACTGGAAGGTACTCAGCGTTAAGCAGAACACCCTCCACATCAAAGATAATCAGCATAGTATTTGCTTATGCAAAACAAATTCCCGTCAGTATATTAAGCTTCTCCACATATTTTTTCTATTACTACTAATGCGCCCTGATCGTCTTTTGTCTCTTGTTGTTAAGGTAGTCTGTCAACAGTACTTTGTCAATGTCCGCAGGGTTGATGTAGTATGATCGCCCCTTGACATACTTTTCCATTTCATTTACATATCCAAGCAAAGAATCCTCTTCGCTGATCATTATAGTATCAATTTCAATATTTTTTGAGTGGACTTTTTTTGCCTCCACAATGGTACGTTCGCCAATATACTGGTCGACTTGTCTGTAGCGGTAGCAAAGATACACGAGCTCCCCTGATGCAATGTCAAGATTCATACTATGATCTTGCTTGACGATGTCAAGGGTCTCCCGGTCTGGTGTGTAAAAGTGGGAATAGGGTCTCTGTGACACTATTTTGTCCTGCTCGCTTTTGTCATCTATAAAGCATGCGCTGGGGTGACCATCCGTCACAAGTACTAGGCGCTTGTTAATGGCGCCATCCTTTTGCAATATCTTGTTTGCCAGCCTGAACGCAGCCTGGTAGTTAGTGTAGTGCAAAAAGTCAGAGCCGGGCTCAAAGGTCTTTAGATAAGGTATGTCATGTGGTGCCACCTTGGATGCAAGCGCGCCAAACCCGACAATATAGACAGAGTCTGAGGGAAAGAATTTGCGATTCAGCAAATAGAGGCTCCAAAGTGCACGCTTCGCGGCCTCAATTCTGCTCATGTCCCCATACATTGATGAATACCGCATAGTGGAGCTGAGGTCGATACAGTACACTACTGCGACACGGACATCCTGCATTGTTTCGTATTCTTCGAAGTCATCCACATCAATTTGGAGCGGCAGCTTTAAATTGCCGCCACCATCCTTTACTGTACGCTGGATTGTGTTCAGCAGCGACTTTGGAACATTAAGCAACCTAATGTCATCACCTGGTTCATACTTTTTAGTAGTATCCAGCACAAGTGACCCCGATCCCAGGTTCTTTGATTCGTGCGTGCCGTATTCGCCGGCCTTGAGGGCCTTCATTACGTCACTAAGTATCTTGCCGCCTATTGCAGTAAAGCCCTTAGCGCTAAGCCACTTTGGAGAATCCTTCAGATAGCCCTTTTGCATCAGGTACGCAACAAAGGGCATGCCAGAATCATCTCCGCTTTCGTCCCTTGAATCGGCCAACGATCCCGACCTCTGCTGTTGTTGGCTGCTTTCCTGCTGCTTTGAAAGCGATGACATCACACCCTGAAGGGTCTGCTCAAGCTCCTGCAAACTAGGCGTCTTTTCCTTCATTGCCTCTCTTCCTATCGCCTTGAGCAGTTTGTCTAGCATAGTGCGAGTGAGCTCACGCTCACCTTGGCTGTCCTGCCTTTGCTCCTGACCCTCTTTATTGGATGGAAAGTATATGAATTTCTTGCTGCCGAGTGCACTATTATGCGAGGTCATAGATGTTGTTATCCTTTTTGTCCAAGAGTGGAGGCTGGGTGTGCCGCAGGCCTTCAAGTATCACCTCAGTCACAGATGCCGTGAACTCCCCATTGAGATTCTGGCTCAGGGAGATGTTATCTGTCTTTATTCCAAGCTGCAGCGCTTGCTCGACCAGCTGTTTTTGCTCTTGTTCTATTCTAGCAATTGTTTCGTTCACCGCCTGCTTGAGTGCAGGGAACTTAGAGAGCTGTGACTCATAGTCGGAGTCGACTCTCTTGCCGCCGCCGCCACCAACTATTGTTTGCGAAACCTGGAATGTCTTGTTCTTTGCAAAATCATTCTTGACTTTTGTCAACTGTTCTGGGGCTAGCCTTTGGATGTATTCAAGTGACACTTCCTTCAGCGCGCTTTCTATTATAGAATCAAGCACATTCTTTCTATTCTGGCGAGTATCTTCCATTTCTGCAAGCTCAAATTTGGATGACTGGTGGATGCAGTGGATGTCACAAAAGCGCGGGATCGCTTTAATGCCACATATAATGGAGCGTGTACGTTCAGCTTCTCCTACCATCATCTCCATTGAATGCACCGACATCCTAACGCTAACTCCCTTATCATGGTTCACGTCGTGGTGCACACGAGTCATCTGTGTTATCTTAGCTATCGTTTTTATCATAAATACAGGCAACATAACATTCTTGGCATCTGCAATCTTTGCTTCCTGAGCAATGATCAGCATCTCGTCTTCTACTGTCTTGGGATAGTGGGTGTCGATATGGCTTCTCAACCTGTCAAATAACGGTTCGATTATCTTACCTGAGTGCGTATAGTCGATGGGGTTTGCAGTTGCAATTATTCTGACATCAGGTTTGAATACGATCGGATAGGCCCCTGTAGTAAACTTACCCTCTTGAAGAACACTTAGCAGGGACACCTGCTTGCGTGGATCGAGTACCGGCAATTCGTCAATGCACAATATGCCATGCCTTGCCTGCAATAGCTGACCTGCAGAATACGACTCGATATTGTAAAGCTCGACTCCCTTTTTGGCTATCTTGATTGCATCTATCTGTCCAACCAGATCCTTGACTGAAATGTCTGGAGTTGACAGTATGTACTTGTACCTGTCTGCGCCGCTTACCCAGTCGATCTTGGTCTCAAGCTTGTTCGCCCGAATGATATCCTCGCATTCTGGCGACACCATGAATTCCGGCTTCGTTCTCGAGATTTCAGTGTCGGTCAAGAGCGCGATCAATTCATCTTCTGGAATTAATATAGGGACATCGCTTGTTATTGTACCCCTTACTATAGGGATTGGCGATAGGAGATTCTGCGCTATCGCCTCTGCAATCTTGGTCTTAGCTTGCCCTATCTGGCCAACAAGCAGCATATCGTGGCCCGACAGGATTGATCTATTGATTGCAGGAACAACATCGTCGTTGTAGCCGATGATCCCTGGTAATGGGTGTTCCCCTTTTTTCATCTTGGCAATCAAGTTGCTTCGCATCTGTTCTTGAACAGTGACATGTTTGTAGCATATATTGAGCAGATCTCCGAGTGTCCTAATTTGCTTGTAATCCTCGGGGACGCCTGACATTATTTCACTATACTTTGGTCTTGAAGTGTAAGAGCGATGAACTGTTTCCTGTATTCTGGAATAGCTCATATCTAAGATGGAGGTTTCTTAGTCGTCGCAAATTTAAAGATTGTCAGAACACAATTAGGGATTTTTGGTGGCCAGTTCTAGTATTTATTATTCTTCTCTATGCTTGCTCTTCTACCATTTAGACGGCTTGTCAGCCGGCAATTTTTGAACGTCAGATTGCTTCCTCTCATCAAAATTGTTTAGCCACTAGGGGCCCCCATAATCAGTGTATAATGTTTTGCATGAATCAAAGCACGCCAATAATCAAAATTTTGACCAAAAAAAGCTTGTGAATTCAATATTGAAGATCTAAGGCTCATGCAAATGGCAGCATTGTAAATATTACAAAGTTTTTGGCCTGTTGCATCCAGCATGGTTTTTATTGCGGAATATTGTTTCGTGATTTTGGTTTGTCTGCATCCGAGTATAAACATATCCTCAGAATCGCTGGAAAGGACATTGAGGGCGGCAAGAAATTGATAGTTGCCCTTAGTGAAATTAAAGGTGTAGGCTATAATTTTGCTCAAGTGTTGATTCAGTCGCTCAACATCAACCCTAACATGCGTGTTGGTTTTTTGACTGAAAACGATATCCACGAGATCGAGCAGGCGATCTCCAACCCTGCTAGGGCAGGGATTCCACAATGGTACCTCAACCGGAGGAAGAACATGGATGACGGCTCGAACAATCACATGATAACTTCGGATCTTGATTTTGCTGCTTCAAATGATATTGAGCGCGAAAAGCTCGTAATGAGTTGGCGTGGATATAGGCACATGTTTGGGCTAAGAGTAAGGGGCCAGTGTACCAGAACCACTGGCAGAAGGGGTGGAGCAGTGGGAGTCAAGAAAGTCAAGGCGATGCCTGGAGCAGCGCCGGCGGCACCAGCAGCAGCAGCTGCTGCTGCTCCTCCTGTGGGTACTGGTGGTGGCACAACCAATCCAGCCCCGCCATCAAAGGAGCCAGCCAAGAAATAGACAGTGGTGCTAAATGGGAGATCCTCGTAAGGCAAAGAAAACCTTCCACAGGCCCAGGATGATCTGGACCACAGACCAGCTGAACGCCGAGCTTTATATCATGGGCTCTTATGGCCTTAGGAACAAGCGCGAGCTTTGGAGGGCCGAGACGGAGGTCGCAAGGATTAGGAACCAAGCCCGAGCTCTTTTGGCACTTTCAGCTGAACTGAGGACAGAAAAGGAAAAGAGACTGCTGAACTTTTTGAACAGGCTTGGTCTCGCAAGAGAGGGTGCGACACTTGATGATATACTGAACCTAAAAGTCGAAGATCTGCTAGAGCGGCGTCTTCAGACAATAGTCATGAGAAAGACTGGCACCAGTTCACCCTACCAAGCAAGGCAGATAGTGAGCCATGGCCATGTTTCTATAGGCAACCGCATGGTGAACATACCAGGCTACATAGTGAAGGCGGAAGAGGAACACCAGATAATGATCCATATTGAAGTCCCCGGCGCTGCTGCAGTACAGCCGGCGTCGGCATCATAGGCTTCCGACAATATATATCTCCATATTGTCATAATGATAAACTCCACACGATACCATGTTTAACGACACGATCTCAATGCACATGAGATAAATGCAAAGGGACACAGTTGGTGGCATTTCAGATTATAAGGACAATATATCCCTGCATCACTTCTGCACCCGATACCTTATCAAAAGGAATAGAAATACTACCCGACAGTGTAAGTCATTCTGTTTCCAAATAGAGGATCATCAGATGGCGCTTGTGAAGAATGCTCAAAAACACACTAACTGTGCAACGTATGGTCTAAAGTTTGTAACTGTAGGGCATCGACAGATATTTGCAAAAAAGATAAGAAAGATCTGACGGATCTAGATAGTAATTTTTTTCCATATCTCATCAAACTGGAAACTGCGAGTGCCAGCTAAAAAAAGGACGGTTTGGCTTCTATGCTTCAGTCAGTAGCGGAAGAAGAGACATGTAAGCTTGGACTAAGATCACCAAGAACATATCGAAAACATTACAAAAGGAGTCTGAAAGCCAAAAGCAACTTGACGATATTCAGGGGATATACAGTGAAGTGGGCAAAACTCGCTATTACAAGAGATAAAGATTTGAAGAAGTATTTCAGAACTGAACATTTAAAGAAAAAAGAAAAAAAGAGATATAGGTGATTTCTTACTGTGGATGCTCTCCTGTTGATGTCCGGATGCTGCTGCTGCCGCTTGAGTATGATCCAATTGGGACGTCGGGGAAGCTCTCGCTCATCCTTTGCTCTGCCACTGCGCCTGCCTCTGCAAGTATCCTGTCCACTTCTTCACCACTTGCGTCGAAGGCGAATGAGGTGTGACCCAGAGATCCTGCGCTCATCATGATGTCGCTGAACACGCCATTGATTTCTCCAAGTTCTCTATCTACTTCTGGCATTACGCCTCCAATTCCTGTCCTCACTTTTGTCAGTGCGCCCATCGCGGGACCGATTGCCACCATAACATCTCCAAGATCGATAGTGGATTCCAACCTGAGCTGTATCTGTTCCAGAGCGATCTTGAACTGTGAGATCATCTTGGTGGTCTTTCGCACTTGGGCGATCTCGTTTGAGATCATCTTGCCCTGCTGAGTATCATGTTTCTGAAGAGCATAAACAGTTTGGTTGAAGAGAGATCTTTCTTTGCCTCGTAGTTTCTCCAGAATCGTCTCTAGCTTTTGGTTCTGTGCCTGAATCTTCTTCTTGGCAAGCTCGATTCTGGGTTTAAGTGGTTGTGCTTGGCCGACGTTCTGCTTTATCATCTCAGACATTGTTGGTTTATTGTCCTTTATCCAGTTGCTGCTGAAGCTTGTCATAGCAACTAGCCAGCGATAATAGCGTTAAATAGAAACGTCATAATTGAATAACCATCTGGTTATATTTTGTAGACATGCTTAGCTGCCTACGCAACTAGGTTGGAAAAGCTATTAAATGCAATGATACACGCTAGACTAGCATTATGGGAAGGACAAAGGTGACAAAGAGCGAGAATAGCTCTCAGGAAGAGGGACTTCCTAACTGGGCAGAAGACGAGATAAGATCTGCCCAGTTTGGCCAGCCCGAAGTAATAACAAGGACCGGCTACTTCCTTGACATTTACGAAAGTGATTACAAGGTCGATATCCAGGTCTACGAGCAGATGCCTGATGGCAGAACAATCGTTGAGGGCCTCGATGTGCCCAAATCAATGAAGATATCGGATTTTATGAAGGGCTTTGTATATGAGTACAAGATCAAAGTGTTCATGGCTAGCTTGAGCACCAAAGTAGTCGAGCTTCTTAAGACAAAGTTTGGCCTTGACATGAAGGCAATATATCGTTTTGAGTTGCAGGAGCTGCAACTAATGGATGTCGAATCTGACCTACCTGCTGCATCGTCGTCATTATCCTCTTCTCCCGGAGAAGAGGATAATGACGACGCATAATCATTGCAGGCGCTGGCACTATATATTGATCCCACTTAGTTCACTACCCACGGTAGCATATGTACGTGAACCACACGCCACACAATCTTGAATAAAGAGGACTATTATTTCCAAGTGAGACAAGTTTGCGTAGCAAGTGTAAGTATCCTCTCTGGGTCAAGCACTAAGTCAGTTTAATTTTTGGCCTCTCTCCACCTTCAATCATTTGGGGCTGACAATTTTTCTCGACTCTACAATATGGCTTACAATGGTCAACTTCCATTCATATCCTCGTCTCAAACGATTCAGAAGAGAGACCAGGATAACCCAAGTACCGTGAATTACATCTAAAGTCTGATGCGGAACTTGCGACTTCGTATGTTGCCGAGACTGATCCGGCGTTTACTATGTGAATCAAATTACTGCAGAGAGCCATCTAGCAAAGAAAGATTTACATCTAGCAGACCTTGCCATGATAGTTTGTAGTCGTAATTGATTCAATTTACTAATGCGAGGCTTGTTGATACTTTTGAAGAAAGAATGCGTTGCAAACATATGAAAATTGTGCTGGAGGCTTGTGGAGTAAGTACGTCACTTTTGTTTGCTAGATTAGATAATTTCTCATCATATCTTTGATATAAGAATGAATAAAATTACGTGAACCTTGCTTTGTAAAATCCAAAGCAACTTCTTTATATTATGATGCCAAGTCTTTGTGATAACTGTTACCTAGCAAGAAAACCTCAGGTATTCTTTATGGCCAGCCTGCCCTATTTTGTAGGGCTACTATCATTCTCCGGCTTTTTGTCTTGATTTCCTTTGATTGGCTGTCGGATGTCGGGAGCCGGAACCCTGTATACAGTGATCTTCATGAGAGCGATCCAACAAAGGACGAGTGGCACGTGATAAGTAGCTATCCTCCACGCAATAATCACGTTTAATTGTGAGTCTGTGATCACGTCCTCAAGGTTTGGTATGCCACTCAGATTTGCAAGGTATGCCCAAATGCCAAGTTCGGCAAGCCCTGAGCCCCCTATTGTTATTGGCAGGTTTGCCACTGCCGTTGATGCTGAGGTAGCCATCAATGAGTCAAAGAAGCCAATTCGGGGTTCGATTGCATTGGCAAGCACCATGAAGGATATGCCATAAAAGATAAATGCAATAACGGTTATTGCTATTCCAACTGCAAATGTGCCGATAGATTTTTTGGAGTTGAAAATTTCCCGGCTCATATTACACAGGTCTGCTATAGCCGTGTTAGATGCATTGATCAGGTTCTCGGACTTTTTTTTTGACAGGAACTTTTCCACTATCTTCTGAGAAAATGATGGGAGGCGAAGAGTGCGTTTGGCAGAAAAGAGGATAAGTGCCAACCAGACTGCCAAGGTAGGGATTGTTACCAGAATTACAGCCAATCCAATCACGCTTCCGCCCCGATAAATGGCCAGCGCGCCAGCTATAAATGCCAGCACCGAGCCAACGAATACATCCGCAATTATCTCCATGGTCGTTACCCATGCGGCCTTGCCTGGCGGAACGCCATTTCTTGACAGCCATGCTATCCTGACTAATTCTCCGCCTACATAAGATGGAGTGGTCTGGGTAACGAATTCGCCGGCCAACCTAGCAGCTACAGTCTTGCCTGTAGACGCAACGTCGTAACCAAGAAAATGCCTGATGAAGTACTTGAATCGCAGTGCCTGCAACACCATTTTGGTGATCGCCGCAGCTGCCGCGGCTAGAAATGGTACAAGTCCTATAGCAAGGACATCCTGAGGTGAGACGTTAGTAGTAATGAATAGGATAATGAACGGTACCAAGCTTGCAGGTATGGCAACAAGTCGCCAGTTCAACTACATTAACTCTGCCCTTGATACAAGACAGTACTATAATAAGGAATGTATAATCCTTGGCCTGTTTGTGCCAATTTTAATACAAACCTGATTTGGCACGTCTATAAAGTAGATATACGCCAGCACCATGTTTCCCTGATGGCAATGAAGGCGATATTTATAACAGGAACTGCAGGATCTGGGAAATCGCTCCTTACCTCTAGATTACTCCAGTGGTACAGGGATAATAGCGCTTACCCCGTTACGCTTAACCTTGACCCTGGCGCAGTCAACCTGCCTTATGAGCCAGATGTCGATGTCCGCAATTACGTTGACATTGCCACTTTGATGGAGAGCTACGGGCTTGGCCCCAATGGCTCACTTATAATGGCAAGTGACATGATTGCAACAAAGTTGTATGAGATCCAGAAGGAGGTGGATGAGCTGAACCCTGACTACCTGATAGTGGACACGCCTGGCCAAATAGAGCTCTTCGCGTTCCGAGCAAGTGGTCCATATTTTGCTGTAAACCTCCATGCGGACGACAAGACGACGATATTTGCCTTCGATGGGATGTTAGTGTCGTCCCCGATCAACTTTGTATCTATATCGCTCCTTGCGTTATCTGTCAAACTGCGGTTGAAAATGGCTCAGATAAATGTGCTTACAAAGCGCGATCTTGTAATAGACAAGCTAAAAAATATCATGGAGTGGGCGGGCTCAAGCATGGCACTTGAACATATTCTCAACAGCGAAAAAGATGCCGAGTATTCTCTCCTGACTAAAGATCTGGCGCGCAGCATAAGCAAAGGTGGCTTCGCCCAGAGCCTCATCCCTGTTTCCAGCATCACGATGAGTGGCATGGTCAACCTAGCTGCCGCCCTTGCTCGAATCCTAAATCAGGGGGAGGACATTTAGGTGACTGTGAAATCGCGTAGCGCGGCCGCCCCATGCTCTACTGCAAACCTAGGGCCGGGATACGATGTATTTGGCCTTGCACTTGATGCGTTTGAAGACAAAGTCAAGGTAAGCAGGAAGTCGTCTGACGGCGAAGGAAGAATAACTATCAAGAATAGCGATCAAGCGATTCCATCAACGCCGGAATCAAACTCTGCCGGCCTTGTAGTAAAAAAGATGATGCAGGATTTTGAGATCAGCGATAGCACAGAGATCGAGGTCACAAAACGTGTGCCGTCTGGCTATGGTGTTGGCAGCAGCGCTGCTTCAGCAGCAGCTGCTGCCATGGCATTTAACACACTTTATGACTTAAAGATTGACAAGAACAGGCTTGTAGAATATGCCGCAGAAGGCGAGGTGGCAAGCGCCGGCACAAAGCACTATGATAACGTCTCTGCTTCTTTGCTGGGTGGCTTTGTGATATGCCAGATTGCCAGCGACAGGCTGCAGTTCACAAGGCTAGAGCCTCCCAAGGATCTCGTCCTTGTTGTTGCAGTTCCATGGCTAGAAGTGCCAAAGAAAAAGACAGAGGTGGCAAGGAGTGTTCTTCCAAAAGTGGTGCCACTCAAAGACGTTGTTCACAACATTTCGGGCGCAGCCACAATAGTTGCAGGCTTTGCGCTAAAGGATGTGGAAACAATAACAAGAGGAATAGACGATGCTATCATCGAGTCAGCAAGAAAGCATTTGATACCCGGCTACGATAGCGTCAAGCAGAACGCTATTTCTGCAGGCGCGCTTGCAGTCACAATAAGCGGTGCGGGGCCTTCCATGATAGCATTTCTGAAAACAAGCAAGAATGCAAAGACGGTTGCTGCCGCCATGGCCAAAGGGTTCAAGGAGACAGGCATAGAGAGCAGGACGTTTATTTGCCGGCCTAGCAAGGGTGCTCGACTTTTGGCATAGTAGATTCTACTTTTTGCTCTTGTTGAGGAAAGCGGACATCATTTTCTGTCTGTCTTCGTGAGCAAAGCAGAGCGCCCAACCATAGATCTCAAGCCTAAGTCCTGTCTCTAGATCCGTATCCATTCCACTGTTTATCAGCTTCTTGCTAACCTTGACTGCGACGAAACTGTTCTTCGCTATCTCCTTGGCAAGTGCGATGCACTCGTCCATCAGCTTTTTGTTTAGTATCTTGGCTATTTCACTCGCCCTTTCCTTTTCCTTTACCGCGTCACCTTTGGGCGCTTCTGGTGGAAGTTTATCGTCAGATCCTAGGCTGATTACCTTGTTAACAAGCCCTATGTGGTAGGCCTCATCTGCCATTATCATTTTGCCCGTGAATATTAGCTCCTTTGCCTTCGCCGGACCAACAAGCCGCATCAGGCGTTGTGTTCCGCCCCATCCTGGAGGTATGCCTATTGTCACTTCGGGCTGCCCCATCTTGGCATTGCTTGAAGCGATCCTGATATCGCAGGCCATTGCAAGCTCGCAGCCGCCGCCAAGGGCAAAGCCGTTTACTGCAGCAATGACTGGCTTTTCTAGCCGGTCTATTCTGTTTATTACGTCTTGGGCGGAAGTGGCATACCTTTCTGCCTGCATCGGATCGATGTTGACCATGTAGGAAATGTCTGCGCCTGCACAGAATGAGCGCTCACCGGCGCCAGTAATAACTACTGCTTTAATGCTGTCGTCAGCTGCAAGAATATCAATCATCTTTGAAAGCTCTGATATAACGTCCACATTCATGGCATTGAGTGCCTCTGGTCTATTTATCCTTAGAATTGCAATGTCATCCTGTGGTTCAAGCTGAATGTACTTCATGGTAGACATATTGTGAGAGTAGGCAGCATTCCTTTTAAATAAAATCTTATTGGTCTTGACGAGCAAGCTATGGTTAAAAACCAAGTTAGAGATTATTGCCATAATGGTCAGGTTCCACCGCTCAAACGCTGACAGCATGAAAGACGTAGATGTTGTTGTAATAGGTGTCCCTGATGAATCCAATTCGCACGCCAAGCGTAAGGGAACAAGCAGGGCACCTGACGTCTTGAGAATAGCCTCAAATGAATCTGAATTTTTTGAACGTGGCGGAAAGCTGATCCCTACTTGCCCAATGCGTGGAACTTTTGATCGAAAGTGGATATTTGATGCCGGTAACATACCAAACAAGCAGAGGCTGCGCGAGATGGTGACTGACATTACTTCATGTGGCAAGCTGCCTATTATGATTGGTGGAGATCACTCTTTAACTACTGAAACGATACAGGCAGTGTCTAATGCAATTGGGAAAAAACTATCACTTTTGTACTTTGATGCCCATCCCGACTTTGTTTCTTCTTCTAGGAATTATTATGGCTCCGTGCTTACGGACTCGATACAATCGCTCAACTTTAGAAAAAGCATGTTGGTAGGTACAAGAGCTGCTGAGCCAGAAGAGCTTGAAAATGCAAGAAATGTAGGCTTGAGGATCGTAAACCCGCTAGAGATTGTTGAGCTAGGAGTAAAAAGGGTGGCGCAAATGATAAGAGCGCAGACAAGAGGATCCAAGGTGTACATTTCAGTAGACCTCGACTGCTTAGATCCAGCATTTGCACCAGGCGTATCAGTTCCTTCGCCTGGAGGTTTGTCATCCATAGATCTCATCTACCTGCTCAACAAGGCAGTCAGTGCCGGGAATGTCGTGGCTATCGACATCGTAGAACTTGCTCCAGATTATGACATCAATGGCATTACTGCAATGGTTGCTGCCAGAATAATGTCAGAATGTATCGCCTCAGTCTAGCGTTTGCCCATCTTTTCAATTCAGTCTTTATGCTCATGGCTTGACTTGACTTGACCATCAACGAGTGAGTAGTTGTTTGCCTTTAGCTCTGACATGTTTTCCATCTCAGCCTGTATATGCATTCATGGAATGTTCAGCTATCAACCTTCCGCATTATAGATGCACCAATAACATCATCACCATCACAGCAGATATTGCCCAGCCAGTATTCAAAGCGAAAGATATCAGCCTTTTTGCAGCGCAGTGCATATGAGGTGTTTTCCTATGAAGGACGACGGTGCAGGAATTGGCTGTTAGCACAATTTTAGTGCTTTTTCAGTGTAACATACGATGCAGAACAGGTCCGGATCGCATGTACGGTTCTACTATGAAGGAGAGATATTTACAATTAGTTAGTTACGCAATTTGATCGTAATCTCTTCTCCCATTCCTATAGGCACAGTGACTGACTGGATGTTGGGCTTGCTGTGCACATAGCGCGCATACTTTCTCATAGCGGGTCGGAAATGGTCAGGATAAAGCATGTTATCTGCTGCAATTATCCCTCCAATTCTTACCATTGGTAGGACAAGGTCAAAGTATCTTATGATGTTCTCTTTATCTGCATCAAGGAAGATAAAATCAAACTTGCCTTTGAGCTTATGCAGCAGGTCAAGGGCGATGCCTTGTTTTATCTCTATCATCTTATCAACACCAGCCTCTTTGAAATTTTTCAATGCTAGCTCTACTTTTTGAGGGTTCATTTCTATCGTTATTACTCTTGTGTTGTAGTTTTTGCCCACTGCGTCTGCGAACCACAGTGTGGAAAACCCCGCTGATGTACCCACTTCTAATATGCGTCTTGCTTTGATTGCCTTGAGAAGTACTGAAAAGAATATGCCAGTATCGACTGTGATGGCTAGCATCTCTTGATCAGGTGCAACTTTTACTCTGCCCCTTCTTTCCCGGTTTGATTGCCTATTAAGCCGAGATATTACGCTGAGAACCTTGCTGTCCACGCCTGCAATAATACATACACAGGATATTTTTACTTTCGACTGTTCTTCTGCTTCAAAAGTGATAAAATGTTTAATTTTTCCGCCTTGTAATTTATCCTCGTTACTGATTCTCGCTGTCTAAGCAGTTGGTCTTTGCGAGTCTTCCAGCCTTCAATTGCAATCTTATAGTCGTCTGATATTAAAGGACTCCCTGACAAGGTAAATCAACAACGCGATGGCCGGCTTTTAATTGTTGCAGGAATCAAACTACTACTAACTTTTTTATTGTCTGCTGTCAAGAGAAAGTGCAATGGAATTTGTCAACCTTGAGGAGCCCGATGTAAGCAAACCAATAATGATTGCCGCCATGCAGGACATGGGAAACGTCGGCAGTATCGCCATCGATTTTATTAACAAGAACCTCAATAGTAGGATGTTTCGGTATGTCTTGCCGCCTTATCCAAATTATGTTGTTGATAAAGGAGGCCATATTGACTTTCATCAGGAAAGGTGGGAATACCGTTACATCAAGAGCATCATCGTTTTTGGGGGTGGCGTCGGACAGCCTCAAACCAACCATGAGCTTTATGAATTGTGCCAAGATGTCATCAATATTGCCAAGTTGTACTCCGTGCAACTAATTTATACCCTGGGCGCATTCCACACAGACCGAAACTTTGGCAAGAACCCAATGACACTTGTCACAACTACCTCACAAGAGCTAACAGACCAAATAGTAAAAATAGGTCACAACACCACTCCTGGCTCGTCGCTGATAACAGGTTTTAATGGCCTGATACTGGGCCATGCGAAAAGAAACAACATTCAGGCCATTGGGTTGTTTGCAGAGATCGAGGACCCCCAGATGCTGCAATATAGATCAGCAAAGAGCCTGCTAGTTTCGCTTGAAAAGCTGACATACCAGAGGTTCAAAGGGCTAGAGGAGCTGGACGAAATGGCTGGCGCAATTGAACGAGAGCTCGATAAAATGAAAAGGATGGGCGGCGACTCTTTATATCGTCCCTAAAGAGTTGATCTTGGTGGCTTAGTCAAGCCTATCCAGCTTCTACATATTGTTAGAACAATATTATTTTCGATTTGCAAGGTTATTTCTCACTAGCGTGCAACGCGTCAACCTTCTTTATCTTCCTTCTCTACCTGCACCTTTGCGTCTGAGTGACCGACCGCCTTCAACTGTCTTTTGTACGCAGCTACCATCTCGTCAATGGTCGTGGCATCTTCTGGCTTTTTGTCGTCCCTTATCTTGCCTGTGAATTTTGGAAAGCGTAAAGCAAGACCATAGCCTGGCCTTATTGTGTTCTTGGCGGCTGTATGCGATGGACTAAGGGTGATCTCTGAGGCAATGACTTCAATAACGATCTTAGGCTCAAACCAGATGTCCATTTCCATGCCGGTATCGACTCTTGCGTGCCGCTGGCTTACTATATGCTTCTCGAGCTCTTTGTAGAATTGCTCAATGTGCACATCAGTAAAGCCAGTCCCTACCTTGGTCACACTGCGGAACATATCAGTATTATGATCATAGGCCGCTAACAGTAACGCTCCATACTTGCCTGCACGCCTTCCGCGGCCATGCAGTGCTCCAATGATGACAAGATCAAGTGTATCCACAAGATCGCTTGTGTATTCACGTTTGAGCTTGACCCATGCATATTCTCTTGCACCTGCGCGGTATGTGCTTGAGAGATGCTTTATCATGACGCCCTCGCAGCCATTCTCAATTGCAGCAGCCATGAACCTGTCTATCTCATGAGACTCAGTAGCAATAGTCTGCTTGATCAAACTTAACTTATTATTTTGGATCCTATCAATTATTTTCTTCAGCAGCTTTCTCCTTTCCATGTATGACATTTCTGTCTTGCTGTTGCCGTCGAAGTAGAGTATATCAAAAAAGTTCATGACAACGGGATAGCTCTCTATTGCCTCCTCTACACCATATTTCCGTCGCCGGTGCATCAGTTCCTGAAAGGGAAGATATTCTTCTGTCTCCACGTTTATGGCCACTACTTCACCCTCCAGTATCACTTCTGATTTTATGGACTTCAATGCGTTGGCAACATCTGGATAGTGGCTCGTAATCTTTTCGAGCCTCCTTGAAAACAATTCTACTCTATCCTTGCCCTTGTGCACTTGTACGCGTTCACCATCCAATTTATATTCTACTGCTGCCCTGCTCCCCATGCGCTCAAGTGCTTCTTCTGCTGTCCTGATGCGCTCTGCAAGCATCGGCCTGATAGGCTTGAAGAGTGTTATCTTGATCGAGCTGACTGCTTCGAGCCCCTTGGTTGCAAGCAATCTTGCCACTGTGCCAAGATCGCTTGAGACATTATAGGCATTTTCAAGCACCTGCCTGTTTGCCTTGTCACCAGTGAATGCGATCGCAAGGGCATCAAGCACAGTATAATCAGCAATGCCGAGCCGTAGCTGTCCCATGACGAACTTGATTATGTAGCATCCCTCTTCAGCCATTGCGTCATTCAGCAAACTGCTTATTAGACGCAGCTTGATCTCCTGTGAGCCAGCGCCAGTTGTCCGTGCAACTTTGTCAAAAGTAGAATATACACGCTCGACTGTCATAGGCTCTGAGAACAGGGTAGATTGGCTCCTTGACTTCATGACTTCCAGTGTCGCTTCTCCAAGGTCGCCTGTCTTTTGGTATATTCGTCCTATTTCCGACACGTCTTTGCCAGACGAGCTTGCAATTGCCCTGAGGACCATTTTTTCTGCGACACCCATCTCTATTCCCTCATAGTCGGGGTAAAGTTTGCCCTGAATTAGATAAGTCACCTTGTCGATAATGTCGGCGGGCGTCTTTTTGAGAAGGGTAACAAGGTATCCGGTAAGCGCAATTCTACTCGAGGTTTGTTCCATCTGTTCAAATGTCTCTACTAAGGCATTGAAATCCAAAGCGCTTCAACTTTGTACGCTTTGAGTGAATATTAATCTATGATATGCTTTAAGGCGAGGAGCATGGCCGAAGATGAGGAGCCTAGATGATCAGCAATGATCCTGTAGAGAGCAGGACAAGCCATACAAGGTCTTGGCAGGAGATCATACTCCAGTTCTACAAGATAAGAACCATTCTGACACTAGTTCTTAGCTAGCGTTATGTTTTTGCTATTTGCATTAGCTGATACCCTTCATTGTTGGACTTTCATAAAGCCTCATGTCACCTCTAGCTGCTTCACACTTCATTAGACTGTACATCAGGTATGTAGTGAGTTCTCTTCTTCTTCTATTTTTTATGAAAGCCACTTTTACAACTAACTATACTTTTACTCCCTTGGCCGTATTTATTGTACTCGGTATAGGTATATGCCATGGAAAACAAAATCGAATCCGCTACTACGGAAATAGAAGAAGAGACTGGTAGTTATCTGCAGATCATCTTCAGTCGAGCACCGAAAAAGAATCAGGAGGCTCTAGCACAGCTTGGAAAGCGATGGGTGCAATGGCTCAACAAACATGGGGTAAGAAATGAGATCTACTATCTCAACAACAGCAGCAGCACAACAACAAGGAAGGAAGTTCCTCCTGAGGGCGTAGAAAGCATTGCAAAGATTCTTTCTATGAGTGAAGATGAGATGCTTGGCGTGTCCCTGCAATTCTATAGAGACCAAGCTCATGCAAAAGAAGTCTATTCAAAGATGATGCAAGACGAAACTTGTGGCGCAATTAGCAAGGAGTTTGATAGTCTATTCACCCAAGGAAAAGACATGATCACGGATGGATTCAGCCGCCTTAGAGTCTAGTAGAAGAAATCATAGTAGTAGTTCCAGCCAATAGTAACACTGCTGGGTTTCCCATCTTTTTCTTCTTCTCTAACCAACAACAACAACAATAACCTTTTGACTTTAGCCTCTACTATCCGCTCAACCTCTTCAATCCACTAGGTTAGCTGCTTGTAATTGTAAAGCAGTAAAGACATGAGAATCATGTGAAGTCTCACATTGAACAGAATAGGAGCAAGCTGAAATGTACCATCTAGGAATATCCCACATCTCATCAAACT
>DASUUX010000034.1:0-5714 GCA_036373855.1 Nitrososphaera sp. | reverse complement strand
CTTGGTTTACCTGCTCGAAATTCTTTGCAATCTAGTGCAGACTTCCCTGTTAAGTACGATGGTGCTGATGACTCAATGTATATGAAGCAAGATTTTCAAGCTACAGAGAATAATCACACTCGGCTATTACCGTTTTCGCTTATAGCAACGCTTGCAATTGAACAGCTAACAATTACAATTCTCACACATTGGAAGGAGATTAGGACATGAGCGGTGGACGGACTACTGCTGTAATAATGATCTCTGGGCTTGCAATTGGAATTATTGCAGCAGTGTTTGCGGGCCAATGGATATTTGATACAGTGTTTAGAGTACTGCATCCAGATACCAGTGACTTTTGGCAGAATCTAGTTACTTTGGCTATAGCTGCAATTTTGACTCTGATTGCGGGTGCGATCGCATTTGGTATAGTAGTCGGAATATTTTACGGGGCAGTTTTCGCCTTTGCCCGCCAAAGCCGCAGGGATAATAGTAGGAGCTAAACACATGATTGAAGCACCGCAGTATGTGATGAAAGGAAAAAATACGCACATCTGTCCTGAAGACTTGAGGTCAATCAGCCTTACATACACGAAATAACTAATTTTTCAGACATATGGACGAAGGAGTGAAAAAAATAGATCATGTAAAGATGTGTGATATATCTAAAACATATGCAGTACATTGCGAAGCAGCCTGCGTGTTTTAATATCACGATCATCATGTTCAATCCATGACACGAGGTCAATACACTGCCGAGACTGCAGACCCGGCTTGGAGGAGTCTATACAAACTTGGCGGAACGGCTGCCCTGCTCATAGTAGCCTTAGCTCTAGTTCAGATGATCGCCTTCGTTGTCTGGCCGCCACCTGGCTTTGAGTCAGATCTAAGCACCGTAACCGGCTACTTCACGCTACTTCAAAACAATAGGCTCCTTGGGCTTTTGCATCTTGATCTCTTGCTCATGGTTGACTATGTTCTATTAGTCTTAATGTTTCTAGCTCTCTATATTGGTCTCAGACGAGTTAGCCAGTCTTTCATGGCAATCGCTATGACTCTTGTTATTGTAGGGATAGCAACCTACTTCCCATCGAATATAGCCTTCTCTATGCTTTCCCTCAGCGACCGATACGCCGCTACCACAACAGACGCGCAAAGAACTATGCTCCTCGCATTAGGGCAGGCATTACTTACAAGCCTGCAGAGCAGTACTTTCTATGTCAGTTATATCCTCATGTCCGCAGCAGGTCTCATAATCTCAGCTGTAATGTTACGGAGCAATAATATCTTCAGCAAAATAACCGCTTATGTGGGAATTCTGGCAAGTGTACTGGGCTTAGGACTTTTCGTGCCAACAATAGGTCTACTCCTCTCGCTCATTTCTCTAATACCTACGGCGATGTGGTACATCTTGATAGCCCGAAGGCTTTTCCGATTGAGCTAGCAGGCTTTGAGAGAAGATATGTTAGTAAAGGCTTGTAATAATATGCTGCCCTGATGTTAACACATTCAAAATTGTCACATAAATGAAGCTGATTAGAGCATATCTTTAGCGTTTAGTGCATACTTTGGCCAATACTACTATCACAGTGCCATATTGCCCCAAAAGGATCAAGGTCCTAGGAAATACTTCTTATGACACAATGACTTTGCAATCTATCTACTATCAATTCTGTAAAGGGATCCTAAATAGGCTGGCTGCTTATTCCATAAGTTTTTCAGGCAAGATGCTCTTGAATCAGATGGCTACCTTCTCCCACCCTGCAATGAATAATGTCTAGTACTCCTTCGATTTCTTGAATCGTTCTAATTACTCGTTCAACATGCTTTGGCACTGTAAAGATATGGACATTTGGACCTGCGTCTGTCCCGGCATATGCAGGTATGCCATCATTACGAAGATTTGCAACCATGTCTAAAATATCATGTGTCGTCTTGGTCCAGTAATCAAGTGGTGGTATTGTCTTAAGGCATATTTCTCTAAAAAGATAGTTTTCGTTTTCATAGAATGCTCCAAGCTCTGCAATATCTCTTTCCAACAACGCTGTGCTTATTTGTTCTATGTGGTGATTTGCAACGTTTACAAAATCTGAATACAATTGTTCAGGACACGTTTTTTTCGATAACTTCATTCCCTCTATCGACCTTACCTTTTTTGGATTAGAACTAACCATAGCGATGACATTGCGAAGGTCCCAATGATTTTCATTGAAGAGCTGCTTTGCGTATGAAGAGTCATCACTATTGCCTTTCTGCCACATGACAAATCCCCCATATACAGAACGGGACGCAGAACCGCTTCCTCGTCTTGCCATGATGGATTTCAATTTTGTATCGGCAGTTTTGCCAATCAGACCTGCAAATGCTTCAGCTAATGCCGATGCACTTGCTGCTGAACCTGCAAGTCCACTACCAACAGGAAATGACTTTCTTGTAGAAACCTCCACCTTCTCCTTAAATCCTGTGTATCTTCTCATAGCGTTAAGGTGATGAACGAAATGGCTGTGAATTTCTCCCTTATCCTCTATCCCATCTATAATGACCTTATCGCGTTCTGATGACTGCATTGTTCTTAGAGAGACTATGTAGTCTAGAGGATGGTTTATTCCTTGCAAAGTTATGGAGAGACTGGATCTAGTAGGTATTCGCAGAGTATCATTTTCGTTTCCCCAGTAGATGACAAGTGCCTTATTTGGATGCGATAGAGCAGTTTTTATCATAGGGGGTCTGGATATGAACTTGCTTTCTGGTTTTAATTATTTTAACTTATGAATATGACGGTTTGTGACGGTCGAAAATTGCAAATGCGTATGGAAAGTCTGACCATTTGAGGGATCTGATGATTGATCAGTTCATAATTATCAGAGGATTCATTATATTGTTAACAAACCAAATTTTCTTAATTTCAGCTTGTAACATCCCATCACATAACTTGTACTATACTTACAGATAGTCTCTGCAATGCACTGCAGACAAAATTTCTCATAAAGCTAGGTGGGTACAACATACTGAAGTCACATTATTATCTTCCTATTTCATCGATATTGATATCTACTAAAGGTTAAAGATAGACTCTGGCAAACCATTCATTATTAGTTGAGATATCTATTGTAGATTCTCTACTATCCGAAATGGTTCAATTCTTTCTATTCTGCCAGGAATTTCAATATACGTGTATTAACTATTTCAGGCTGATCAATATTTGGTAGATGTCCCGCATCTGATATAATTTCAGTTTGGATATTGGAAATCAGCTTCTTTGCTCGCTCGACTGTTGCTTCGATACTGCCGTAAATGACTTCGTTCTGTCCTATGAGAAGTAAAGTTGGTACTTTTGTATGTGAAAGCTGCTCGTCTGAAAATTTGGAGGGTAAACCAAGACGAGGTTTTGCTTTAGATTTAGAGCTAAATGCTGTAACCATATAATCAAACCAAAGTTCCTTGCCCTCACTCTGCTTATTCCCTAACACTTTGCGTGAAATATTTCGGTAATTAGATTTGAACGGAAATATGGTTGCTGAAAGGAACATTCCTGCCCATTTTGTTTTCGTAGGTATCCCTGCAGCTGGGTCAAGGAGCACAATTTTCTTTATCCGCTCAGGTGCAAATATGGCAGCGCCATGGGTTATCCACCCTCCCATAGAAGAGCCCACCACGGCGTAAGCCTGGCTAATTCCAAGACCATCAAAAACATCAATCAGCCATCTGCAATAATCTTGTGCAGATTTTGGATAAAGCTTTGAGTTATCAAGAATACTCTTCCCAAAGTCTCCTATTGTGT
The DNA here is from genome assembly GCA_036373855.1 of Nitrososphaera sp. Classification (GTDB taxonomy): domain Archaea; phylum Thermoproteota; class Nitrososphaeria; order Nitrososphaerales; family Nitrososphaeraceae; genus Nitrososphaera. The sequence goes on along the minus strand of DASUUX010000034.1, from coordinate 1,954 downwards.
CTAGTGCATATGCTCTGTAATGACGGCTAAGGGCTCCTATATTAGGCCCCCACATCGTGCCGTTAACTCCAGCAGCATGAATCAACACTATCGGATCTCTGTCTATAGGCCCAGATGCTATTGCGTGGGTATCCCCGTATCGAGTTCGAACCATAAACTCCTCATAGGGAACAGGCCATGCGGCCAGTGATTTCTTATAGAATGAAAAGAATTTGGACTTTGTTTCTTCGTCTTTGTATATTAAAGAATTTGTGGACATCTCAAAATACTCATTCATCTAGACTAATATATGAGGTCAGTTTGCTCTGCAATGCACTGCAGTCCTGCTTGCTAAGAGGTTAGGTATCACCGGCTATGAAAGAGACTTGCCCTCTCTGTAACAAAGACAATTACATAATGCCCGGTCTTCCAAGCCATCATAAGACGCACCCGCATGAAGAGCTTGTAAACTATATTCTCAGAAAGGTAGCCGAAGAACGCAGCAATCAGTCGAGCCAGTAACTTCAGCCTACAATCTCCTTTCTTGCAAAAAATAAACAAAGAATTGAGCCGTCGGCTAAAAAATGACTACTACTAATCTTGTTTGAACTGGCGCAATTACGGTGACGTAACCAAATAATATAACAATTTACCCACCAGGGCAATAATTGCGAAAATGATTTAACATCCCTAAAGATGGCCTTGAAATGTCTAGGACTAGTACAGACGCCGATATCAATAGAAACCCTGCTAACTTGGAGCCCTTATTTCGATAGTCCTATTAGGCAGCGTCATCAATGAAATAAAAGGTAAATACGATATGGCTGTTACTGCTAGTACTACTACTTTAAACAACCTGCACATTGATAATGATACTTATCGCAAAATTACAGAGATGGCTTACTCTCAGAATACCTCAAGTGAAAAGTTGATCAACCATATGCTAAAGGAGCAACTTAGAACATTGGCATTTCGAAGAAGTGGCTTTATTCTTGTAAATAAGCGGACCGTCAAGACCATGACTGAACAATTATCCGACGAGGCGTTAATAAATGCTGCAAGAAATGCTGAAGCACACCTTAAGGAACTTGGCATGCTAGTTGCTTCTGAACAGACAACAGCGGCCAAGCCCACACTAACAGACCGGTTAAACGCTTTTCGGTTTATCATGAGCCTTAACGGATTTCCGACGGAAATAGCATCTGATCCATCGGATAAGAAAATCAGAATAATAGTGAGAATGGAAATGGGGCGAAAATTCTCTCTTTATGTAGGTGAGGCGATCAAGATGAGCTTGGGAGGCTTTGCGGAAGTTGATAACATCGAGGTTACTGAAGCTTCTCTATACATAGAGTTAACAAAGAAAGAAATCCGAGTTACATAACTGAAAATTCCATCTTGCCCTACACCTGAAAAGGAGAAATCACAAGCTATCTCTCTGTTGAGATAGCGGTTCCCGGAAGGTTTCGTTACTGGCCGCGGCTATCAACATGGTATAAAGTACCGTATACCTTTGTATTTTATAAAGTAATAACTATGGACTAAGACTAATGCACTTGATACGAGTACAACAACCTGCGGACCTGTGTGCAGAGTATAATGGCGTTTAGTATTGTAAAGATGACTTTTTCGTCCCTTCTCTTAGCTTCCACCTTGCTCCTTTTCCCTCATATTGCTTAGTCTGAGAGGATGATGTTGCCCTGGCGTATCACAAGCGGCCTTTCGGGAGACCTGTGATCGACCGCCAGTTCATTATATCATTTGTTGCTTTTGCTCCATTCGCGCTATGAAGGCTAGCACTAAAAATGTGGACCTAAGGAAAAACTAAGATTTAACAACTCAACAACATATTACCTTATCAGAGAAGAGCAATATTGCAACTGGCACCCATTCAAAAAATGTATGAAAAAATCACTGCAAAGCTAGCATTCTAATACTAAGTGCCTGTGGGTCTTTGATTAGAAGAAAAATAGCA
>DASUUX010000033.1:0-17509 GCA_036373855.1 Nitrososphaera sp. | reverse complement strand
GACGGTTGTAAAGTACGTCAAGGGTCTGTCAGAAAATGCATCAGGATGGGAGAAGAGAAATCACAAAAAATATGGCAGTCTTGCAAATATCTGCAGACAAATTGAATATGACATTAAACATGGGGTTAGCACTGAGCAAGTAACTTCTTTATTCGAGAGGATTCGAAATGATTCTTCTTTTTCAACACTAAGAAAAGGCAACGGTTCAATGGAACGATTGGCTGAAATAGAAAGCCAATTTAACAAACCCCAACTACGAATGCCACAGTGGCGTTAGTAGTAGTAGTAGTAGTAGTATTCTATCAAGTTTCCTAATACTCTTGCTAATCCTCCGTCGTATTTCTTGATTGATCTAACCTTGAATCTATTTGATTCATCTAAATCACAAAAGCTCAAATGATAGACGAAAAGCAGGTTTCGTTCTCCCAGCTCTCTATTCCTAGTAGGATATCTCAATCGCAAGTAAACCAAACGATCAAAGATTGGCCGTACCGATGTTATATTGGTTAGAAATCTCCAGAATTTACCATGAGAGCTCTCCTTGATTATGCGCTAGAACTGCTAAAGTCATGTGGTTAACGCGATTGAAATTCATCGTGTACGCCGAGAGTATATGCATTATACATTATCAGCGAATGCGTTGTATGTTTCACTCCTCAACTTAAATAGCCAACTTAATCAACACACCCGTAGATGGGTACGACTGATAATGACTACCCGGTAGTGGCAGAACACGATGGCATTAAGCTCAAGACCGAGAAAATGGTCACAGACAAGCTTTATCACTGTAAGTACGACAACAAGGTTTTCTTATTTTACAAAGATGACCAGTCCTTGCTTCATTGCTATGAGGTGCAAAACCCTGATGCAGTGAGGGAAATAGCAGAAAAGCCTTCCGAGCTTGACAGCATTCTAAAAAGGTATGCTAACATCAATCAAGGCTAGCCGCAATAAACGTTATATGGTACCGTGCTGAATAATCTCGCACGATGTCGACAAGCACCAATTCAGTCAGGCAAAGCACTTCGAGCAACGCAATATTCATTGGCAAGAAACCGCTCATGACTTATGTCACAGCAACCCTAGTGCAGTTGGCAAACGAGCCGACAGTGGTAATAAAAGCTAGAGGAAAGAGCATCACCAGAGCGGTAGATGTAGCACAGATTATTGTGAAACGTATGGACACACTTGGATACAAGATCGGACCAATTAAGCTTGGCTCCGAGACAGTCCAGTCGGATGACGGCAAGGTGAGGAACGTCTCCACAATAGAAGTCCCTATTTCTCGTGCTCGGTAAAAGATTGTAACATAAGTGTAGGCAGGCGTAGCAATCCACATGGCACTGTGGAGCATATTTCTTTCTTCCCTAAGTTAGCTATACTGAATCAGCTTGTACATGATAAGTAAAAACATTATTCTGTAGGTCAGGACATAGGAGTGCTTGGTTGTGCACAATATCAGAGTCTAGATCAAAAGAATTTGACAAGAGAATGATAGATGATACGCCATCTTGTCGAGATTGGGATTTGCTCTTTTGAGCCTTGCGACCGCAGAACTATAAAAAAGTCTTGGCAGCAGGAAAGTGAGCTCTACTATATTTTCCGCTCTATCGCGGCTATAGCGTCGTAGCAGCGGAGAGGTTGCTTCAAATGCGAATGCTACATAGATAATAGCCGAGTATATTATCGAAAACGTTTAGGTGACTAAAGCAGGCTTTGGCGTATTCTTAGGTGGTTCTAGTAGATGAAACAATAGTGAGTACGCGGAAACGATATCCTTTAGAGCCTGAATATAGTTCTGGCGCGCTCTGAAAAAGGATGACATAATAATCGGGACAAAGAGTGGACAGCTCAGTCACGTATGCCGAAGGAATTTCTTGGAACTTTACGAAAACATAACGCCTCTGCGACACAGTAAAATTAAATCTCTGGATGGGGATTTCGAGATTTAGTTTCAATCAAAGTACTTGATTATTCTTACTGGTAGATCTGTTGATATGCCGCCTGCAACACAAAGCTAATCCCATAATACATCAGCACGGCTGCAAGTCCCAAGAGTAAAAGCCAGTAGTATTTTGACTCAAGAAGAAAGGCTCCCTTTGAAGCAAGATAAGCAGTGCCCCCAAGCCACGCATAGTCCATCCAAATGTGAAGCGCAAAGAGGATGGTCACACCCGTACTGACGCCAAATGCTGCAGAGTCAGATATCAACTTTAATCCGACTGTAAACCACCATAGAAGAAAGAATGGGTTAAGCGCAGTGAGCGCAACGCCTACGACAAATGGGCCCTTTATGCCTGCCATATGACGCGTGTCATGTGCCGGCTTTTCCTTAACAATAATACTCGCTATTTGCAAGGCCGCAAAGGCAAGGATAGCGATTCCGCCAATCAATCCTATGATACCAGCATATTTTATTGCGGCGTCAAAAGTAGACAGGCCTGCTGCTAGGATGATTATTAGAGGCAGCTCAATGACGGTGTGGCCGGATGCTACCTTGATGCCAGACCACTTATCGAGGCGCGTCCCGTAGACCAGATTCGCAAAAAACAGCGGGCCAGGAGCCAGTACACCTGATGCCGAAAGAACTATAACCTCGATGCCAAAGTCCAGGACGCTCATTGCCTTTGTGATAGGGCTGTGTCATTGTACTGTTAAGCTTTTCTATAGAGGGGAATTGCTTAAAAGGAACAACTGCCGCAAAAGTCGTATATTGGTTGATACCATACGCACTATCAAGCTCATCACCAAATGGGGTACGAATACGACTTTAGGGAAGAGGCGTCCTGTTGTGGCAGTGTTCAGCATGACTCACTATTGCAATTTTTACTGTCCGATGTGTCCCTTCGGTAATCCCGACAAGGAAGGGCAAATAACGCTCGCCAAGACCTCTGATCTTACGACACAGCAATGGAAGATGGTCTTTGACAAGGTGTCGAAATATTGTATCTGGTGTATAATAGAAGGCGGAGAGCCGACGAGCAGACCTGACTTTATGGAGCTTGTTGAGTATCTACATAACATCAAGATGCCGATAACGCTTATCACCAACTGCTCACTCCTGCACACGGTCGACTTAGAGAATCTGAGAAAATATATTCAGTTTGTGACATGCAGCATCGATTCTACTTTCGAAGAGCCATATTGTAAAGTGCGAGGAGTATCTCCCCAGATGTTCCGGAGAGTGATGGACAACCTACGCCTACTGACAAAACATGAGGTACCTCACTATTTTAACAGTGTGATAACAAAATTCAATACTCAAGAGTTCATCGATCAGACTTACTTTGACAGGGCAAAGGATCTCGGAGCAAGCGCAATCTCTCTTACATTTGTTGAAGACAGGTCTGATGTTGAGTATTCGCTCCTGCCGGATCAGGAAACGATGGTCAAGGTCTGCAGAAGTGTTCTCAATTATATGAAAAAGTCTGGTTCACTTAAGATGCTGATCCCCCCAGAATATTTTCAACAGATAATAGATCATGGTCGGACGCTGTTTGACGAATGCGGAGTTTGGAAGAGTATATTTGTCAACGGAAATGGCACTGTTATAGTACCATGTTGGAAGTTTAATTCTCCGGAGAACACATATAGCCTTCTCGAGAAGAGCATAGATGAAATTTGGGATGCTCCCGAGTGGGACATTGCTAGAAATTGCCACGATTGCAAGGTGCTCGGTTGCATTTGGACTTCGTCACAACCAATCCGGACTCTTGCCAGAAGCTATATGCGAGGCATGCCGAAGTTAATTAGCCAATATAGGCCAGATCTTCAAGAGCTGACTTAGAAACAAATAACTCGTGAAAGAGTGTAAATCTTTTTCTAGAGTTATGCAACAAAGTCTGAGCATAGCAACATTGCTACCTATGGTGATCGTGATAATGCGAATATGATGTAACCACAGGAGGTATGATCTCTTAACAGCTTGCGTATCACCTGGCATATATGTTATTTTGACACATACATCGCTGAAAATACCCCCGTAGTTTCAAGAAAGCTAAGTGCTATCAGGTACTCTAAAAGGAGGGCTATTTCTATTCTCAGAGAGGCTGTTTGCTGCTTGGATGCTCGTGACCTTGAGTTGAAGAGGTAAAAGACAACAATGTCTCGTTCCGACAATTAGTTTATGATGCTATTGATGCATTAGGCTACCTAATGTTATAAGTTGCAACCAGCGCCTTTTGTAGGACTACTCTACTGCAACCAGGACCCTTTGGGACTTTGGCACGTGCGGCGAAGTTACTTACTGGTGCCATGATGCAGATTTCAGGTGCATGACAGAATCAAGTTAATATCGTTCAAACTTCGCTAGGCTGTAGTCTTTTAAAATCTTTGCTAAAAGTATATAGATATAGTTTATACATCTAGAGAACCTTGATATAATAATCATATATTCAAATACTTGAATATACTGGCTATTGTTGCATGACACTATTAAGCAGTTTCATAGACTATATAGTAAAATATATCTAATTTTTCATTACTAAGAACTATTCATTAGAGACAGAAATAACCTGTAAATATCAAACTCTGACATATTGTATTACAATATGCTGACCGATGATGGCGAGGGTCTTAGAGTTCCATTGCAGCATCCAGCATGTCAAGTTGCTGCATGCTTTGAGCGCGCATCCGTTTACGTCGTCATCAAGGAAAGTGATATCAATGCCTTGAATGTTGATGCCGGCGAAAAACAGATGATGATGGAGAGGGACTCGCTTGCAGATGTCAACGCTTTCAAGCTCATATTGTACCTTTGTGCACGCCATGACTATGACCTCAGGTATCTGCTCGAGCAAAATGAGCTCGAGATAACAAAAAGGCATCATCTAATGCTCAAGGAAACTGAATAGCCATTTGCGTTATTCCTTTGCAATCACCAGCAAAGCACAGAATATAATTTGATATTGACGTCGCCCAATATTCCAGCAAAGCGAGGATCAATACCATACTCACCATAACCAAATCATCCTAGTATTATCGTCAGCAGTATCTCCGCCCTTGGCGTAACATATACCTATTATCTTGCTGATTTTTATCATAACCCCCATGAATCTTTATATTTCATATAGGCATTAGACCTCCCCTTCATTAACTGTCAAGAACATGTCGTGTCAATACATGAAACCAAAGCGAGGGGTAATTGCCCAGATCCTCGACTTACGAATGCAGTGCAGAGGCAAGAAGGTTGCAATAATAGGAGATATCCATGGGTGTTATGACGAGCTCAGTGAGCTCCTGGATGCGATTGACTGGTCGCCACAGAGTCATCTTCTGATACTGACCGGCGACCTTATTGATCGCGGCCCCAAGATTAAAGAAACCCTCATGTTTGCCATGAATACTCCCTCAGTATACTCATTGATGTCCAATCATGAACAGAAGCTTCTAAGATATCTTCGAGGGCATCACGTACAAACTGCTGCTCTTGCCAAGACAATTGAGTAATGCGGAGAGGCATTTCTGAGGGATCAATCATTTTTGAAATGGTTAGAATCTCTTCCTTGGATAGTGAGATACTCAGACAGTTCATATGTTGTACATGCGGGGATACGGCCGGATAGACCCATCAACAGACAGGAGAGGGATCATTGTATCTTTATTAGGACATGGAATCCAAAAACTAAGAGAATTTCCAATGAAGGCATAGATCCGTGGTGGTATGAATATCCTTACCTTTACTCATCTCAGAGGCATCATTCTCCTCCTTCAATAAAGATCTATTTCGGACATCAACTACATGATAAGGCATGGGTCTCCTACTGGGCTTGTGCATTAGACGGTGGTGTTGTATTCGGTGGAACATTACGAGCATATGTGGAAAATAAGGGAATTCTGGGGATTAATGCCAAAAGAGCCTATGAACTCGACGAAGAAAAAAGACCTTCATCCACTTCAGCTGCAGTCTAATCTATTAGCAATAGAATTCTGGAAGATTATGACCATGACTCATGTTAGCCATACTACTTTTCTCTGCAGTCCAGCAGTGCCCTTCCTACCCGCCGCAGCTGATAACGTATTGAGTATTACAAAATTATTTTAAACGAATTAAGAGATTTCCTCTTTGATCTTTTGTGCTATTTTAAGTATATCTTCCTGAGAGGCAACTCTACGGGAAGGCCATTTTCCATCTGGGCTGTCATCATGAAACCGAGGCACAATATGAACGTGTACGTGCGGGACAATCTGGTTTGCAGCTATTCCGTTGTTCTGCCCCACATTGAAGCCGTCGGCCTTTACAGCTGATACTATTGCCTTAGCAATTGCGGGTACGAGAGAATACAATTTGCCTACTTCCGCAGGAGGCATTTGGAGCAATGTTTCGTAATGCTTAGTCGGCATCACAAGGGCATGGCCCGGATTGATCGGATATTTATCCATGAGGACCAAAAAGCCGTTGCCGCGGTGGATCTGCACACAGGGCTCTTGCCCAGCTATTATGGAGCAGAAGATGCAAGATTTGCTCATGCTGTGTGTATAAGCTTGTGTGTAGATTGGTTGTTTATTTTTTGCTATTAGGGCACATGAATTTTTAAATAGACCAAAGATCCGAATTTTACATACATGGGCGAAACACTCGAGCTCGATACCTTTGACATGACTTTCTCTTTCCGCTGCCCGAAGTGTGATTACTTGAATGAAGAGATGCTTGCCAAGGATCTTTCAAGCGGCAATGCAGAATGCGGCATGTGCGAGACTGTTTTCAAGGTAGAGGGGATTGATGCTGTCAAGATAACGGCGACTCTTGAGTAAGTGAAAAATCTTAAAATATGCACCTGTGTCGATAATCGCAATGAAGCTCGAGAGTAGAAAGGTGCTCGAGGGGCCAGAGAGGGCTCCGCATCGAGCAATGTACAAGGCAATGGGGCTGACAGATGGAGACTTGGACCGGCCTCTGATAGGGGTGTCTTCCACATGTAATGAGGCCACCCCCTGCAACATCCATCTTGGGCGGCTTGCCCAGAGCGCTAAACGCGGTGTAAAAGATGCAGGATGCACACCAAGGGAGTTCACCACAATTGCAGTTTCTGATGGCATTGCCATGGGCCACGAGGGCATGAAAGCCTCTCTTGTAAGCCGTGAAATAATCGCAGATTCTATTGAAGTAATGGTCAGGGCCCATCAATACGACGGCGTAGTCGGTATATCAGGCTGTGACAAGAGCTTGCCCGGGACATTAATGGGTATGGGCCGGCTGAACCGACCCTCAATATTTGTGTATGGCGGAACTATCATGCCTGGTCTGTGGAATGGTAAGCAGGTGACAGTGCAGGATGTGTATGAAGCTGTGGGGACATATGACGCCGGCAAGATGACATTGCAGGAACTCATCAGCCTTGAAAACGTTGCATGTCCAAGCGCAGGGTCATGTGCTGGCATGTATACTGCGAATACGATGGCCTCAATTAGTGAAGCGCTGGGAATGTCAATCCTAGGAAGCGCTTCTGCTCCAGCAGAGAGCGAAAGACGGCTCGAAATCTGCTACAACACTGGTAAGGCCATAATGAGCTTGATTGAAAGCAATATCAGACCACGCGACATCATGACCTTTGAAGCCTTTGAAAATGCCATTATGATGGCGAATGCAATAGGCGGCTCGACCAATGCTGTGCTGCACCTCCTCGCAATAGCAAGGGAAGTGGGAGTAAAACTGAGGCTCTCAGACTTTGAGAGGATCCGCAAGCGCAGTCCCCACATCGCGGACATGAGGCCAGGTGGAATGTATATCATGGCCGACCTGGACAAGGTCGGTGGCGTGCCAGTAATACTCAATAGTCTACTCAAGAAGGGTCTCTTAAACGGCAATGTCTTGACAGTCAGAGGCAGGACCATGAAGGAAAATCTAGAATCAGTCAAGTTTAACTTGGATATTGATAACAAGGTAATCAGACAGCTCGACAACCCAATCAAGCACGAAGGGACACTCAAGATACTCAAAGGCACACTTGCACCTGGAGGCGCCGTAATGAAGCTTGCAGGGGTACAAAGCAGGAAATTTCATGGTAGGGCAAGGGTATTTGACAAAGAAGAGGACGCATTTGAAGCTGTCTCAAAGCGCAGGATAGTAGAAGGCGACATAATCGTGATCCGTTATGAAGGACCAAAAGGAGGACCGGGAATGCGTGAAATGCTGGCAGTAACTGCCGCTGTCGTAGGACAGGGGTTAGGAGAAAAAGTGGCGATGGTCACAGACGGGAGGTTTTCAGGCGCGACTAGGGGATTTATGATTGGTCATGTTGCTCCTGAAGCGATGGTGGGTGGCCCAATTGCTCTAGTAAAGGAATACGATCAAGTCATAATTGACATGCAAAAAAGCAGAATAGATCTCATGGTTTCAGAAGGCGAGCTAAGAAAAAGGATGAAGAAATGGAAGCCTATTAAACCTCGCTATACAGCTGGGGCTCTTGCAAAGTACGCTTTGCTGGTCGAATCTGCATCGGAAGGCGCAGTCATGGGCACGCACTTCCAAGTGATAAAGGTTTAAATTTTATTTTTACTGCAAAGTCAACTATAGGTAGGAGAATATGAGCAAAAGTGATTACTTTTGGTCGTCTCGCAGGCATCTCAATCCATGTACAGAAGCTCGCCACTTCTGAAAACCAGTTTCAACTTTTTAAGAAGCTCTACTTCCTTTATGAAAGGATCTTCATCTTAGAGTCGCTCATTGGTCCGGAAGAGCTAGCTGAAATGTCTATCATTGGCTTTGACCCAAAACTCATTGTAACATGTGACTCTAATAATTTCAAAGTTCAAGACAGGAATGGAAGAATTCTGCAAAGCTCGCCAGCAAAAGAACCGCTGTCAAGCCTCCGTGAGTTAATGCCCAAAGTCAATGATGATCGTTTCCGCTACGTCGGTGGGGCAGTAGGTTACATCAATTATGATGCCATACGGTTCTGGGAGCATTTGCCAACGAACAAGAACAAAAAAGCTAGTGACTTTCCGCTGCTAGAATTTGGCATCTATGATGATGGCATACTCTTCAACCACAGAGAAAACCAGGCTTACTATTTTTTCCTTGGAAAATCTCGGCTAGAGGAAGTCGAGCAGAAGATGGCCCGGGTGAAAAACAAAGCTGCCCCATTTTCATATTCGACTCCAAAGAGAAACATGACGAAAAAGGAGTTTGTAAAGATGGTGAGGAAGGCCAAGCGCTACATATACGATGGTCACGTTTTCCAAGTAGTACTTGCAAAGAGCATGAAGTTTAGGGTCAAGGGCAACCTTATTGGTCTGTACTCTAGACTTCGAGAAGTAAATCCCTCACCATACATGTATATGCTAAAAATGTCTGACAGGTGTATAATAGGCTCAAGCCCTGAAATGCTAATTCGTATCACAAAAGACTATGTCGAGACGTTCCCTATCGCAGGCACAAGGCAGATACTACAGGATGAAAATAAAAACGAACAACTGCGTCAAGAATTGCTCGAGGATGAAAAGGAGGTTGCCGAACATACAATGCTTGTCGATCTAGCAAGAAACGACATAGGACGGGTCTGCGAATTTGGCACGGTTAAGGTTGAAGAGTTCATGACTGTTAAGCGGTTCAGCCATGTGCAACATATCGTCTCGCATGTCGTAGGTAGATTGCAAAACAAATTTGATTCATACAATTCTGTCAAAGCTGTCTTTCCAGCTGGTACTGTCTCAGGCGCTCCTAAAGTTCGTGCAATGCAGATAATAGACGAGCTCGAGCCTTCGCTCAGAGGACCTTACGCCGGTGCCATAGGTTATTTTTCATTTAATGGATCATGCGATTTTGCAATAACGATAAGGTCTCTCTTTGTGAATGGTAGGAAAGCATATGTCGAGTCAGGAGCAGGCATAGTTATTGATTCTGATCCGGAGCTTGAATGGGCAGAAACGGAGCATAAGGCAAATGCCATACTTTCTGCCCTAAAGGGGGCAGCATCTGATTGATACGCTTTTTGCTCAATCTTTCAAGCATCTCTAGTGTTCCTTGATTCTGCACTCCATCGAATTGAAGAGCATTATTTGGATAGCCATCCAAAAGTCTCCAGTAGACTATGCATATAAAATCATTTTGAGTAGGCAGATAATAAAGTCTTGTCAATACTATTAATACTAAATTTTTCGTTATAATGTGATAGATATAGTAATAAAGTCACTGACGTCCTTTTTAACATAAATTGAAAAAGTTTTAGTGGCTTGTGGGGGGCCTTGCAAACATATTGTCTGCATTCATATGGTAATCTACTGCAAGCGAAGGATCCTTCTGCCTTCCGGTAAGGATGCCGACTACCACATCATCCTTCTTGATTAGCCCTTCCCTGCGCAGCTTTCTAACAGCTGCTGGGACTGCCCCTGATGCCATTTCGCAGTCAAAGCCATTCAAACCAACAATCGACATGCCGTCGCTCATTTCCTTGTCGCTGACTTGCACTACTACACCATTAGTAAAGTCAAGGGCGCGCAGTGCCTTGACAATATTGGCAGGTCTGCCTATCTGAATTGCAGTTGCATGCGTCTTTGGCCTGATTCCTTTCTTGTCCAAGTCAGCATAATAGCGATCAACGACTGCAAGATCTGGCCTGCCCGCGTTCCATCTAAGCGGCTTGTCCTCAAAGAAGCCATTGTACAGTTTGTATAACACGTTTGCTCCTTCTGCATTCACTACTACAAGCCTTGGAATTTTCCTGATCCAGCCCCATTCATAGAGCTCAATCAAACATTTTCCACAGCTCGATGTGTTACCTAGAGCTCCACCCGGATACACTATCCAGTCCGGGGGGTTCCAGTCGAGGTATTCGAGGACCCTGTAAATGATGGTTTTTTGACCCTCTAGGCGGAAGGGATTGACTGAGTTGACAGTATATCCTCCAGTTTCTTTTGCGTTTGTAAGCGAAGCAGTAAGAGCGTCATCGAAATTTCCTTGCACTTGTATTACCTGCGCGCCAAACTGGAACGCCTGACCAAGCTTGCCAGGGGCAATTTCGCCTCTTGGGATGTAAACATCACACGCCATATTTTCGTTTGCAGCATACATTGCAGCAGAAGCTGAAGTGTTGCCAGTGGAGGCACAAACTATCCTTTTTACGCCAAGCATTTTTGCATGTGTCATTGCAGTAGACATGCCGTTATCCTTAAACGAGCCCGAAGGATTGTATCCTTCAGGCTGAAGAAAGAAAGAATTGTGGTCCATGCTCGCATATTCAGCTACCTTGCTCATCTTGTAAGGTTTTGAAAGGCGGCCTTCAGAGCCGTCAAGTGACACTAGCACCCGCGCGCATTCTTCAAAATCTTCTGTATCGATGCCGGCAAAATTGATTAGTTCACGAAAGCGCCATACTCCGCTTTCGTTGTAGATGTTGCCGCCGTGATCCCTACGCTGGTAGAATTTTTCTATTAACTCGCGGCTTTGCTTCTCACTATACTTTATGTCTAGAAGCGAGCCACACGAACATCTGTAAATATCATTGTTTATCTCATGAGTTAAACCGCATGAAGGATTAATGCATTTTTTGACAATAAGTGCGTCCATATCAATGGAGACTTCTGATTGTTATTTAGAGGTTATTCTAGACGCCGCTACTTTTTGGTGGTTTTCTCATACATTTTCAGTAGCTGCTGAACGACTCCATCCATGTCGTCCTCTTTTACTTCCGGCGAAACGGAGTGTTTAAGTAAATTGCTCACCGTATTGGAGATCTCAGAACTGACTTCGTCAAAGCTATCCATGTCGCTGTAGCTCTGTTGATAAAGCCTCCTCAATCGCATCGCATACATATGGGTCTGTTCATTCATGGTCACATCATAGCTGCGATTGTTGACCTTTATCTTCTCCTTTATCATGTTCTACACGTTACCAGACTATAGCCTTTAAAAACCTGTCTACGTCATAAGGTCCTGACATTGAGAATAAGGTAGAGCATCTGTAACCGTCCATCCCTGTTACCACGGTTACAGGGAGCCGCAGTACAGTGCTACTTTTATTTCCCTTATGTCATGATGGCTGGGTGCCATATTAATAAGAATGCCATTTGATAGCAGGTGGGTAAAGCCACAAGGAGAAAGCGTTGGTCACAAATTGCTTGAGGGCATCAAGCCACAAGCTCCGCTGAAGCCAAGAATAGAAGAAGCACAGAAAAAGCTGCATATGCAGATCGCAAGGCTGGATGCAATAGCATCAAGAATGCAAGAAAAAGATAAGCTAATTTTCAAGCGAGTAGTCCTTGCGATGCAGAGTCATGATTCTTCGCATGCAAAGGTCTTGTCAGGAGAGCTATCGCAGATTCGAAAGATGAACAAGATGGTCACATCAGCGAAGCTAGCTCTAGAACAGATACAGCTTAGGCTCAATACAATGACCGAGCTTGGAGACGTAGTGGTAACGCTGAGCCCTGCAATGTCTGTGATAAAGGGGTTGCAGAGCGGACTATCAGGAATGATGCCGGAAGCAGATCAGTCATTTGGACAGATATCTGAGCTGCTGGGAAACATTATGACGGACTCAGGACAGATACCGAACAACGAAATTGCAAACTTCAACACAATAAACGAAGACACCGCACAGATAATGGAAGAAGCGAGCGCAGTAGTAGAAATGAACATGAAGAACAAGTTCCCAGATCTGCCGTCTCCAAACCTAGCTGCAAAGAACTTAGAGGCGACAAGCTACTAGCTCCAACCCATTAACTCTCTCTTTATTTTTTCCTTGCTATTTTTTGAACTTGTTTCTTTATCCTCGATATGGTGGGATAGCTATAACCTTTTTCCCTGTACGTCTTGATCATGGCCTTCCAATTATTAAGCCGCCAATTTGCTTGGTCCTCGGTGAGCGAGAGCGTTTCCCTTTTCACCAGACTCTTTCGCCCAGGCATCAAATACCCGCCGCTTTCAGCTGCACGGCGACTATATGCAAAGCGCAGGGCAAATAGCAGGTCAGAAGGTGGAAGCGAGCTAATATACAGGCCTATCTCTCTGCTTTGCTCCTCTGACAGGTTTAGCTTGAAGACAAATTCTTTTGCAGTCATATATGTATCGCTACTACCGATTCTATCCTAATAAACATTGTTTCTAAATTCGAATTTAGAAACATTTCTACAGCATACCTATCTTTTTGCCCACTCTTTCAAATGTTGCGACTGCAGAATCCAAATGTTCCTGTCTGTGCATTGCGCAGAGTGAAATTCTGAGGCGGGCATGGCCTTTTCTAACCGTCGGATACCGAATTGCTTGGGCAAAAACACCCTCCTCTAGCAATTCATTGGAAAGCTCTACAGCCTGTACTTCCTTACCAACCATGACTGGAATTATCTGGCTTGCAGAGTTTCCAAGTTCAAATCCGAGCCTTTTCATTGCTGATGAAAAATAGAGGATATTCCGTTCAAGCCTCTTTTGCAGATATCCACTCTTTGCTATTGGAATAGCGGTAATCGCTGCAGAGCATAGGTGGTCGGGCAGGGCTGAAGTATAGATAAATTGCCTTGACGTATTGATTAAGAGTTCTCTAATGGAGAATGTGGTGGCTACATAGCCTCCAAAGCAACCTAGCCCCTTGCTCATGCTACTTATATGAACATCAAAGTTTACTCCCAATTTAGCTGGAATGCCTGAAAAGGAGGGGCCAAAGATAAAGTCCCCATGTGCGTCATCAATGATAGTTATTGCATTATGATAGTCTGCTATGCTCTCTATTTCTGAGAGTTTTCCCATGTCGCCATCCATGCTAAAGATACCTTCGGTTATCACGATTTTTCTGCCTTGGCTGCGCCGCATTAGTTCTTCTAAATGATCAGTGTCATTATGCCGGAAGACAATAATTGTCGCCCCGCTTAGCCGGCATGCATCTACTATGCTAGCATGGTTCAGCTCATCGCTAAATATTGTCGAGCTCTTGTCTGCAATTGTCATTACTACGCCCAAGTTCGCCATGTAACCTGTAGGATATACAAGAGCTGATTCTGTCCTGCGATGGTATGCAAGCAGATCTTCAAGCTGAATGATTTTTGGGTGGTTGCCTGCGACTAACCTCGAACTACACTGTGATACTTCGTGCAGTGCCGTAATAGTTTTTTTGATTACCTGCTTGTTTCTGGAGAGCCCAAGATAGTCATTGGAGCAAAGGTTGATGACCTCCTTGCCGTCAACTTTGGCCGTGGGACCCCTAGTAACCACCGTTTTAAGATGACGATATAAGCCGCTCTTTTCAAGAAAATCAAGCTGATCATCGACAAAGGCAGTCTTATGGTTTGAGCCCAATTTCTTTTATCATCGCGATGTCCTTATTGGCCGTATTTCCTCCCGTAGTCAGGTAGCCACCAGTGATAATACCGTTTGCTCCTGCCTTGAGAGCCAATCTATCATTATGCTTGAGATGCACCTCCCGTCCACCCGCTATCTTTAGAATAGTTTTTGGCATTATAAAGCGCCACACTGCAATTGTTTTAATTGCCTCGATTGGATCTATGGGCTTAAGACTCGCAAGTGGAGTACCTTCTCTGCCGATCAGAATATTGATCGGAACCTCTTCAGGATAGAGTGAGGCAAGAGAGAAGGCTAGCTCTATCCTCTGTATGGGACTTTCGCCCATGCCTATGATGCCCCCCGAGCACAGCTGCAATCCTGCCTCCTTGACAATTTTTGCAGTGTTTACTCTGTCAGAGAAATCGTGCGTATTGCAGATCTTAGAAAAATAGCTCTCTGCAGCTTCTAGGTTATGGTTGTAACGCTTGACTCCGAGCTTCTTTAGCTTTCGCGCTCTAGATAGCGTTATGAATCCCATAGAGACATTGACTTCGATCTCCAATTTGGATCTGATTTCTTTTATAGCTTCACAGATATGTTGAAAGTCCTTTTCTGGCGGATCTCTGTAGGCACATACCAAGCAGAAACTTGTAGCCCCCGCTTCCTTGGCCTTAGCTGCCTTTTCGACCAACTCTTCTTTCGACAATAAGGGATATTTCTTGATACCAGTGTCGTAGAACGACGATTGTGCACAAAATGAGCAATCCTCCGGACACCTGCCAGATTTTGCATTTACTAGGGCTTCCACATCCACCTTATCACCATTAAACGTCCGGGTGATAGTATTAGCGCAATCGGCAAGCATCATGATGTCATCAGTGCCAAGCAGACCCTCTGCATCTTCAAAGGTAATTGAGCCACCGGCGAGGACTTTCTCCATACAACTTCGGATGAGGAACGAATCCGTCATAATGTCAGGCAAGCGAGAGCTGGTAATTAAAATTTCGGTTTGAAACTGTCATTCTAGACAAGTATTTCTAAATTCGAATTTAGAAATACCTCATAAAAATTTGCATAAAGACTTGCCAATATTATAGCTGGCCAGCATGCGTCTAGTATCCGAACGACAATCTTGAAGGTTTATTGGTAGTTGTATTTAGCTTAAGAACGAAAATATTCTCCAATATGAAACCGCGCAGTTGCCCTCGAAATTGGGCAGTCACTGCCTATAATGATGAGCTTTTTTTACTGCCACTATACGCCCAAACGCTTTTGGCTCTTACACCTAATGAACGTAGGTCATTTGGTTGGCCTCCCGATAATCACTCATGGAAAGAAAGATCTTCTAGAAACAGGAAACTCTTTTGAAGAATTTTTCCTGTTTTGTAGATATACTAAGTTACGTGCTTTTTCGAAACAAGGTTCTAAGGGGGGTCCGGACACCCAAAAAGACCCAATTATTGATAGATCATTTCTTGCTAGATGCAAAAGGCAGAAACAGCGGTTTTCGCTTCCGAATCAAACATTCCAAAACAGTTCAAAAAAGGAACGTTTTCTATACGGTACAAAAATGAGTACCGTTTTTCTACTCTTGATTTATCAAAGCTTATGATCGACGCGTCTATTTATTTACCCTACCCTTTTTGAACACTTTTTTTGACTAAATGATAATTATATTGCGGCACCTAGAATGGAATATGAAATATGCCTTTGCATACCTGCGTGTAAGCACAGAAGAACAGACTGTCCAGAATCAGAAGCTTGTTCTTGAAAAATGGGCCCAAGGAAACGATTACCTGATCCTTGACTCTTTTGAAGATCCTGCTATCAGTGGTAAGGTTCCCGCTACCCAAAGGCGCGGATTTCAAGAAATGCTTGAGCTGGTAAAAATGACGGGAGTAGATGCCGTTTTAGTTTATGAATTATCACGCGTTGGAAGAACTTTTTGGGATACGCTAGATGCGATAAAGGCGGTAGAGCACTACGCCTCTTTGATTTCATGCTCGCCTAGAGAATCATTTCTCCAAACAACAGAGTCCAGTATTAGAAAACTTATGATTGGGATCCTGACATGGGCTGCCGAGAGAGAACGTGAGCTTCTAGTTCAGAGAACAAAGGATGGTATGGACCGAGCCAAGGCGGCAGGAAAAGGCATTGGTCGGCCTCAAAAGATTATTGACAAAGATAAGCTCATTAGTCTGCTTGCAGAAAATCACTCGAAAATAAGAATAGCAAAGAGTCTTGGCATCTCAAAAGCTACGCTATACAAGAAATTGAGGGAGCTAAGATAGCGTCTCTATCTTTCTCAATAACTTAAGCTGTACATTGAGCAGCTTCTCGAGATCGCGCTTTCCAATCCCCAGAGGCGGAATTAAGAGCATGATGTTGCCAAGGGGCCTCATATGCACGCCCATCTTTAGTGCTTGTTGCATTATAAAGTAGTTTATGATCTCTTTATTTTTCAAAAAGACGATCGGTTTGTTGTTCTTGGCCAGCTCAATTCCAGCGAGTAGACCCTTGTGTCGAATATCAGCTACTATGGGCGATTTCGAAAATTCAGGCAGTCTTGAGGCTATGTATTCGGTGCTCACTTTGATTCGCTGGGTTAGATCATGGTTTTGGTAATTCTCGATGTTTGCTAGAGCAGCGGCGCATCCTGTAGGATGACCTGTAAACGTGTGACCGTGGTATAGGTGCTTGTTGTAGCGATATTTTCCCAGAAATGCATCAAAGATACGACGTGTAACAAGAGTTACTGCTAGGGGGAAATAGCCTCCAGTCAGAGCTTTTCCAAAGCATACAATGTCTGGTTGTGACCTCTGTGCAAGATATTCTACGACGTTTCCAAGCCTACCAAACCCTGTTGCAATCTCGTCTAGAATCAGCAAGATGTCGTAATCTCTGCACAGCCTTGCTACCTTTTTCTGATATCCTGTAGGGAAAATAATCGCTCCTCCTGCAATCTGAGCCCCGCTTTCCATAATGAGCGCGGCGCACCGATCCTTATGACTTTTAAGAGTATTCTCAGTTTTCTCAAGACACCATTCTACTAGGTCGCGTTCATTTGTAAATCTGCTCCCATAGAGGAGCGGGCTTGGAACACTGTGCACATTCAACAAGAGCGGTCTGTACGCTCTGAAGAAATTCTCGATGTAACCAACAGACATCGCGCCGATTGTGTCGCCATGATATCCGTGGTCGAGTGAGATGAATTCCTTTTTTTTGTCTTTGCCCTTATTATACCAAAATTGGACAGCGATCTTCATTGCAACCTCAATTGCGGTGGAACCGTTGTCAG